>CAMNMM010000030.1:0-7419 GCA_946544655.1 uncultured Caryophanales bacterium
ATTTGAGCAGCGGCACCTAATAACATAGTTTTCTTATTAGCGATTAATGGACCAAAGTCTGTGGTCGCACCAATACATAAGAAGATTAAGCATGGGTAAATACCCCATTTAACACCATAGTAGAGGAATCCGAAGATACCACTATAGTCATAGTTGAATAAGTGATCAATGTCTGCAACTAACTCTTTAGTAAATCCTAAAGTAGCAGGTGCATTAGTTAAGAATGCTTCATTCATCACTAAATCATGTAATTCTTTTGTTGTAACTTTTAGTCCAATTCCGACTTGATCGACAATATCTGCAACAGGTACACCCCTTATTTCAGATATCAAATATTTGGCTTGATCTATCGATAATCCAACTTTAGAGGCTAACGAAATATAGTTATATTCAGTTGAGCCCTTGTTGAATATTTCTTGACCAACATATGGTAAGTTAACAAGTAACATACCAAATGCAATTGGTAAGAGGAGGTATGGTTCAAAGTCTTTCTTGATGGCGAGGAACAAGAGCACACACGCCACGACAATCATGATTAAATTGAGCCAATAACCTTGGAAAAAGCCCACAATACCGGATTGTTGGAAAAACGCTACAATTGTATTCCAAAATTTTTCCATATCTTATATCCGTTATTGTTCAATAGTAACGATGACTTCTTTCGCCTTAACGTTTTGGCCTTTAGTTACTAAAACTTGTGCAACCTTTCCTTCAAATGGAGAGACGACTTCGTTTTCAAGCTTCATAGCTTCGATGATTAATAAAACATCACCTTTTTGCACTTTGTCGCCTGGTTTAACTTTGATGTTAACAACTTGACCTTGGATTGGAGAAGGTACTTCTAAGGCACCAGTGGTGTTAACGATTTTCTTTGTTTCTTGTTTTTTCTTCTCTTCTAATGGAACAGTGTCAACTTGTTCAATAGCTTCGAGTTCAACACGGTATGCTTTACCGTTAACTTTGATTTTATAAATCTTCATAAATTAGTCCTCAATTCTTTTAATAGAAACAATACGTACTTCTTTGCCTGTTTCGCGATAGAACTCCATAGAAGCCACTAAAGCGGCTACTACAGCGTTTGGATCTTCGCTAAGAATCTTATTTTCTTCCTTAGGCAAGATATTTGTGGAGGCATCTATTTTCTCCATACCTTTTTGCATTGCCCAAGTAATGAAAATAATGATTGCAAGAACAAGGAAGACGATAACGATGGCGATAAGCGCTACTAAGAAGGCTTCACCAACATTTAAGGATTCCCAATTCTGCCAAACACCTAAAACCATAATTAAGCCTCAACGTGGATGACGGTTGGAATCGCGTCTTCGTTTCTTTGTTCGATAAATTTAATCGCGACATCACCGAATAAAGCGATGGATAAAACGTCTTCATCACTCTTAGCGATGCCTTTGTATTGTTTCTTAAGTTCTTCAAATTCTGGTTTTAAATCATCGGCTGGACGATAAGTAATGACTTTGTCATCACCAATAATCTTACGTCTGATTTCTTCATCAACTGGTGCTGGAGATCTACCATATCTACCATGTAAATAATCGTTGATTTCTTTTGGCACCATCTTGTATCTTTCACCAGAAAGAACATTTAAGACGGCTTGTGTACCGACCATTTGTGATAATGGAGTAACAAGTGGAGGATAGCCCATATCCTTACGGACATTTGGCACTTCCGCTAAAACTTCATCTAATCTATCAGAAGCATCTTGTTGCTTAAGTTGATTGATTAAGTTAGATAACATACCGCCTGGAACTTGATATTTGATAATGTTCGCATTAACGGATAAAACTTTTGGATTTAATAAACCATTGGCAAGGTATTTTGCTTTGACTGGCGCCAATTTAGCGGCAGCAGCATTTAACATTGCCACGTTAAGTTTTGGATCATATTCAGTGCCTTGAAGGGCGAAGTTAAGAGATTCAGTACATGGTTGAGATGTACCACCGCTTAATGGGCTTATAGCACAGTCAACAATGTCGACGCCCGCTTCAATAGCTTTTAAATATGTCATTTCACATAAGCCACCTGTGCAGTGACTGTGTAATTCGATTGGTAATTTGGTGTTTTTCTTTAACGCACTGATTAATTCATAAGCAGCGGTTGGCATCATAACACCAGCCATATCTTTAATACAGATGCTATCAGCGCCCATCTTTTCGATTTCTTTCGCTAATTCAACATAGTATTGAACAGTGTGAACTGGGGATGTTGTATAGCTTAAAGCGATTTGGCATTCACCACCATATTTCTTGGTGGCTTTAACAGCGCATTCTAAGTTACGAATATCGTTTAAAGCATCGAAGATACGGATAATATCAATACCATTCTTGATGGATTTTTCGACGAACTTTTCAACGACATCGTCAGCATAGTGTCTGTAACCGAGGATGTTTTGACCACGGAATAACATTTGTAATTTGGTTTTCTTACAAACTTTTTTCGCTAATCTAAGTCTTTCCCATGGATCTTCGTTTAAGAATCTTAAACAAGCATCAAAGGTGGCACCACCCCAAATTTCAATGGCATGGTAACCGACTTGGTCAAGTTCTTTAAGCGCACAAAGAACTTCTTCGGTGTTCATTCTTGTGGCGAATAATGATTGGTGGCCGTCTCTTAGGCCTGTTTCGACAATTTTAACACCCATAATTATCCCTTATTCAGCTTTAGGACCGGCTTTGACCAAGGCTTTACCAGCTTCGTTACTTTCATATTTGACGAAGTTCTTAACGAATCTAGAAGCTAAGTCAGCAGCTTTCTTATCCCATTCGGCTGGGTTAGCATATGTATCTCTTGGGTCTAAGATCTTTGGATCGACACCTGGTAATTCAGTTGGGACTTCAAAATCAAAGACAGGAATTTTCTTTGTTGGAGCTTTGTTGATAGAACCATCTAAGATAGCATCGATGATACCACGTGTATCTTTGATGGAAATACGTTTGCCTGTACCATTCCAACCAGTGTTAACTAAGTAAGCTTTAGCACCACTGACTTTCATCTTCTTCACTAATTCTTCAGCGTATTTTGTTGGATGTAATTCCAAGAAAGCTTGACCGAAGCAAGCGGAGAATGTTGGTGTTGGTTCAGTAATACCTCTTTCAGTACCAGCGAGTTTCGCTGTGAAACCACTTAAGAAGTAATATTGTGTTTGTTCTGGAGTTAAGATGCTGACTGGTGGTAAGACACCGAAAGCATCCGCACTTAAGAAGATAACGTTCTTAGCATGTGGACCATGGCTAATTGGTTTAACAATCTTTTCAATGTGATTGATTGGATAGCTAACACGTGTGTTTTCTGTTGTGCTCTTATCAGCGAAATCAATTTTGCCGTTAGCATCAACAGTAACGTTTTCTAATAAAGCGTTTCTACGGATAGCGTTATAGATATCTGGTTCACTTTCTTTGTCTAAGTTAATGACTTTAGCGTAGCAACCACCTTCGAGGTTGAAGACACCATTGTCATCCCAACCGTGTTCATCATCACCGATGAGTAATCTCTTTGGATCGGTTGATAATGTGGTTTTACCTGTACCAGATAAACCGAAGAAGATGGCGGTATTTTCACCATTCATATCGGTGTTCGCGGAGCAGTGCATTGAGGCAATGCCTTTAAGTGGTAAGTAGTAGTTCATCATGGAGAACATACCTTTCTTCATTTCACCGCCGTACCATGTATTTAAAATGACTTGTTCTTTACTTGTGATGTTGAACGCAACACATGTTTCAGAGTTAAGTCCCAATTCTTTGTAGTTTTCAACTTTAGCTTTAGAAGCAGTATAAACGATGAAGTCTGGTTCAAAGTTCTTTAATTCTTCTTCTGTTGGCTTAATAAACATATTTCTAACGAAATGTGCTTGCCATGCGACTTCCATAATGAAGCGGACGGCCATTCTTGTATCCTTGTTAGCGCCACAATAGGCATCAACAACGAACAATCTCTTTTCAGATAATTCCTTTTGAGCAAGAGCTTTGACTTTAGCCCAAACGTCTTCGCTCATTGGATGGTTATCGTTCTTATAACCTTCTGAAGTCCACCAAACTGTGTTTTCGCTGTTCTTATCGACGACAATGTATTTGTCCTTTGGGGATCTACCTGTGTAGATACCAGTCATAACGTTAACAGCGTTAAGTTCGGTAACTGTACCTTTTTCATAGCCTTCAAGGCTAGCTTTTGTTTCTTCTTCGAAAAGAAGCTCATAAGAAGGGTTATAAACCACTTCTTTTACATTTTTGATTCCATATTTACCTAAATCAATATTTGGCATATGTTTACTCCTCTTTCTAAGCGTTTAACCCAAAAACGCCCAAATCGAAATCATTGTATCACAATTATTTATAAATAATTAACAAAAACGGTAAAAATAATTTGTGACAAATTCCAAGCATATGTATGTGTATGAGAATCAAATATTATTTTGATTACATTCTTGAATGACCTTCAAGTGTTGTTTATTTTTAGAACCGATTTATAATATTTTGTGATGAGTTCTGAAATTTATTTAATCCTATTTCTCTTATTCTTCGTTCTTTTACCAGGCGCAATTGTTTTAATGTCCCTTGGTGATAAGTTTAAAAATAGAATAATGTTTGCGTGGGGCGTCGCTTTAACATGCGCCACAATAATTGGAATTATCGTAGCAGGATTCTTCACTGGAGTTGGATTACTCTTACTCCTTGCTTATCCAATTGTTTTGGTTATACTTGCCGCTCTCGCAATAGTGTGGTTCGTTTATTCAATAAATTTAATTGTTGTCGGATTTAAAGAACACAAGAGTGGTACAGTAGTATTAGGCTTTTCCTTTATAGGATTCATTTTTACAGTTATTGTCGCTCCAGTTGTTTTGATATCAATTTTTGGTTTGCATATCAGTTTTATGTAATATGAGTGACAAATTATTTAAATGGATTTTATCTATCATCACTATCGTTGGAGTGGTTAGTATTGTCACTCTTTTGATAGTCACTATTGTCCTTTATCGACAAACATCAATGATTACATTCATTGAAAAGGAGCTTTGGTAATGGATAAGAAGAAATTAGTTAAACAAATATTAGCAATATTTGGTGTTGTTTCTTTTATAGTCATCACCAATGTCTTTATTTTCTCTGTATTCACTAATAGATGCATTAACAATACATCCTCACAAATGCAGGCAAAGAGTGTGGAAGTAGATCAATACTTGCCATTCGCGCAAGAAACCAAAATCGTTAAAAGAGAATATAGCGATAAATTAGAAGGTGACTTACCTGTTATTGATGGCGCTGCGGCATTAGTGCCTGTCTTTAATTCACTCGTGTATTCCTTATATCCTGAATCATCCGTTAAATATGAAAACGGTGATTTCACAAAAGATTCCGCTTTACAATACCACAACACCCGTGGTGCGTTTAAAGGTATTGTGGATGGGGACTGTGATATCGCTTTCTGCGCTAAACCAAGCGATGCACAAGTGCAATATGGTTTAGATAAAGGTGTGGAATTAGAATTAACACCTATTGGTAGAGAAGCATTTGTCTTTATTGTAAATAAAAATAATCCAGTAGATGGCTTAACCATGGAACAATTAAAACAAATCTATTCTGGTAAAGTTACTAACTGGAAAGATGTTGGAGGTGCTAACCGCCCTATCAATGTCGTGCAAAGAAACCAAGGCAGTGGTTCTCAAACCACATTAGAAAAACTATTTGGTAAAGATATTAAGCCTAACTTCTTTGGCCCTTTAGGGGCATCATTAGGTTTCTCCTTTAGATTCTATGTTGAAGAATTAACTAAGCATGGACATATTAAGATGCTTAAATTAAACGATGTTTATCCAAGTAGAGAAAATGTACAAAACGAATCATACCCTATCGTTTCTAACTTCTATGCTGTTACAAGAAAAGGTGAAACAAATCCAAATGTCCAAAAGGTTTTAGACTTTGTTCTTTCCTCTCTTGGCCAAGAAATCATTAACGAAACCGGCTACGTTTCTTTATAAAAAAGATGACAATTTTCAAGAACAAAATGCCTTTTTCATGTCATCTTTTTATTAACTAGATTTGTTAATTATTTGCTGAATAATTCGAATAATTCTTTATTGGTGTAGTTAGGAGCGCCATAAGTTTCTTTAGCATATCTTAAGCCATATTCATAATCTTCTTTGGTGAAGGAATTTGTGGCTTCGTTAGCAAAGATAACTTCGTAGTTATTTTGATATGCATCCGCAGCGGTATGTCTGCAGCACATATGGGTGTGTAAACCAGCAATAACAACTGTGGTAACACCTAATTCTTTGAGTAATAAGTCTAAATCTGTTTGGAAGAAACCAGAATATCTTCTCTTTGGAACGATGTAGTCTTTTTCACTAACTGGTAATTCAGGAATGATTTCAGCACCCCATGTACCTTTGATAGCGTGATCGCCCCATAATTTTAATTCGTTATCAACACCCTTATAGTGGCAATCATTACAGAAGATAACTGGGACGTCATTCTTTCTTGCGCCTTCTAATAATTCTTGTGTTGGTTTAACAATCGCTTTAGCGTTGTCACAACCGATGACACCAGTCACAAAGTCGTTAAGCATATCAACGACGAGAATTGCGTATTTTTTGTTCATTTCTTTAAAAACCCTTCTTAAAACACATTGGCTATATTTTATATATAAATAAGGAAAAGTAAAATGTTTTTTAATCTAAAAAAGCCACGCTTTCGCATGGCCTATAAAAGTTGGATGTTACAAACTATTTTGCTTTGCCTTGGTTAGCAACAGCTTCCATTTGTTTTTTGAGTTCTTCTTCGTCCATTAAGTAATAATGGTTGATGGCTTTCATATTGTCATCAAATTCATACACTAGTGGGACACCTGTTGGGATGTTAACACCAACGATTTCGGAATCCGCCATATTGTCGAAGTATTTAACTAAAGCTCTTAAAGAGTTACCATGGGCAACAATAAGGACTCTCTTACCAGCTTCCATTTCTGGTTTGATAACTTCTTCAAAATATGGAACTGCTCTTTTAACTGTTAATTCTAATGATTCATTCAATGGTAAATCTTTTGGATCAACATCTCTGAATTGAGCTTGCAAAGCTGGGTTACGTGGATCATCTTTGTCAAGAGCTGGAGGTGGGCAATCATAGCTTCTTCTCCAAATCTTAACTTGTTCTTCACCATATTTAGCGGCGGTTTCAGCTTTGTTTAAACCTTGAAGAGCGCCGTAGTGACGTTCGTTTAATCTCCAGGATTTGTAAACTGGTAACCATTCTCTGTCTAATTCAAATAAGACATTGTTCATTGTGTGAATAGCTCTCTTTAATAAAGAGGTATGAACGACATCAAAGTCATAACCCTTTTCTTTTAAAGTTCTGCCAGCACGGTGTGCTTCTTCAACACCCTTTTCGCTTAATTCGACATCGGTCCAACCTGTGA
>CAMNMM010000031.1:0-7359 GCA_946544655.1 uncultured Caryophanales bacterium
CTTTGATGATGACTCTCTGATAGGTGGTAACAGTTAACTTATCGCCTTTCTTAAAGTTAAGGTCTTTTTCTAGTGTATAGATCACTTTGTTAGTTTTTGATAGACCATCTAAATAAGTAACATGAACTGGATAAAGATATAGGCCGTTTTTATCTCTATTTATAGGTTCATTAATCTCTTTATCAAATTCCACTTCCGCGGTTTCTTTAAGTCCACTTTCATAACCCTTATAAAATGAGTATTTTTGGAAAGTGTCATTATAGAAGTTAGGGAAGAAGAATATCGCTCCCCAAGTAAATAAAACGGAGATGATAATAGCGATAATAAGATTAAGTTTATAATCCTCGTTAGCGAATATTACCAATAGGACATCAGCAATGAGAATAAGGGAGAAAATTAGTGAGAAAGCTAAAGAGAGGAGGGTCACTTTTTTTCTCGCGTTTTGATATTCTTTGCTGATGTCTAATTGATAATTCATAAAGATTAATTATTTTCTAATCCGTTAACGATTGATTGTTTAATGATGTTGCCCCAAACGACATAGCCATAATAAGAAAGATGTAAGCCATCTGTTCTAAAGTAAGCAGCGTTTGGTTCACCGTTTTCTTTAAGTAAAGCGGTACCTGGATTAATAAGAGTTAACCAAGTATTCTCTTTTTGATAATTTGTCACATTAGCGTTTACCGCATTAATGGTGTCGAAATAGCCTTTAAAACCTGGAATAAGGTTCATCATGATATATTGCACTTTTGTATCTGGTAAAGCGGCATGTGTGTGGTCAAAGAAATTCTTTAAGTTATTCCAAATAGTAGCGGCGTCTTGTTTAGAATTAATAACGTTATTAATACCGACATAATAGACCACCATTTTTGGTTTATATGGGAACACTAATCTTTGATTAAGTTTACTGTCCCATTCTTCAATTGTGGTACCACCGATACCATGATTATAACTAACGATTGGTTCTAAATCTTCTTTGGATGATTCCCAGAACTCAATAGAGGATGAACCAGCGAGCATTACGTGATAACTATCTTCCTCTAAGGCTTTAGCTTCATATTTCTTTGCCTTATTTTCATAGTTAACGTTATTCATCGCTAGATTCAAAGAATCGTCTTTGACTGTAATAACTCTAGTTTCATCACCACATTTAATAGTGATTTTAAAGTTTTCATATGTGGCGGTGATTGGTTTACTTGCTTTAGCGCGATATTCCATTAGAGGTAATACATTAGTCTTATTAGCCTCTAATTTCATTAATGAAGCGGTTGGTAAGTTAACCACATTGTTTGTAATTTTGAAGTACATGATGCTATCTAATTCATAGTTAGCACTAGCGCTTTCTGGTAAGACTGTACTTGGAGGATTATAGGCAGGTTCAGAGCCTTGATCTTCTTGAGAAATACCCCATTTAGCGAATAGTCTCATATTTCCAGAAACTCTATCGCTTTCAAAGTTCCATTCAGTTTCACAGCTAGTTTCTAAATACCAACCTTGGAAATCATATCTCGCTCTCACTGGATCAACCGGTTTTTCTAATAAGTGAAGTTCATAAGTTTCAACGGACTTATAAAGTAAACTGTTACCTTTACCTTTAGTGCCGTTACTTAATTCGAACTCTTCTCTTAAGTAGTTATTAAAGAAGTCGACTCGGCATGGTCTTGTTTCAGGTGGAGTGGCGTAGTTAACGTGCGTTGCAACGCCTAAGGCCACAGCACCCGTTAAGGCTAAACCAATTACTGGTAATAATAATTTTTTAGACATGACATTCCTCCTTTAAATATTTAAGAAGTTCTTCTTCATTAACTGTGGCTAAGCAGATGACTTTATCACCCGCACCATAATAGATGTAAAGGCTACCTTCGTGAGGCACAACTGCGGTTGGGAATACGCAGCCGTTATAATAGCCATTAGTTTCATATTCTTCTTCTGGTTCCATTAAGAAATCTTTAGTTCTAGCGATAATCTTATATGGATTATTTAAATCTAAGAGAATTGCGCCCACTCGATAGGCATCATCTTTTTTAGAGACACCATGATAGAGGACAAGCCAACCATCTTTAGTTTTAATTGGAGGTGTACCCGCACCAATCTTTTTATCTTCCCAATCGGTTTCACCTTGCATTAATAAGGTGTAATTATCCCAGTGTAATAAGTCATCACTTTCACTTAACCAGATAGCGGGATTCTTATTAGGATAGCCTTCCCCACATCTTTCCATCGCTCTAGAAAGCATATAGAACTTGCCGTTAATAGTTTCTGGGAAGATGAAGACATCTCTATCATCAAAATGGCTATCAGTAATAGGTCCTAATTTCTTCCAATTTCTTAAATCTTTAGAAATGGCTAAATGAGTAAGAGTGTTGTTATACACTAAGACTTTTGGACCATATTCAGGTTGGAAACCAAAATATTCTTTATCTTCTCTCCAATATTGACCTGGAGGGAATGGACGGGAGGCATATGTTAGATAGAAATAGTCTCCCATCTTGACTAGACGTGGGTCTTCGCAGCCCCCGGCGTCTAAACCATTTGGATCTCCACTTAATAAAGGTTTATCACTACATCTAGTGAAATTAATACCATCCTTACTAACCGCTAAGCCAAGATGAATAAGATGAGTCTTATCATTACCCGCCGCTCTATAAACCATATAGAAGGTTTTATCATCTTCGTTATAGATAGCCGCTGGGTTAAGAACACACAATTCTTCCCATTGGTTCTTAGCGTTTGGTTTTAATAATGGATTATTTTTATATTTAGTAAATTTCATGATGGTCACCTCTATTCAATGGTTGTTCTTGTGTTAGTGGTATAGCCGATATTCTTAAGGAGTCTTAAGTTATCAACGTAGATATCACTATTACTGTAATCGCTATTAACGATACCGAAGGATACGGATTCGATATTCTTTGCGTAGTTAGCGGAAATAGTCTTACTACTACCGTTAACATCTTTAAATAATTCGAAACCGATTTCATAATGCGTCCAAACGGTTGGAAGATTACTTAATGTAAATCTCATCTTCATTAAGGTTGTACCACTTCTCCAGTTGAGGTTTAGATAAACTGTGGCTTTGCCGTCCCCCTTAACATCAATAGAGAAGCCTTTCGCGGTAATTGTATTAGCGAATTGTGTCGCTCTAGAGTAAGAGATAGATTCATAGCCCTTATAGTGCATTCTTAATGATTTAGACCCACCGATAGAAGAGACATCTGTGGCTAATGCCATTTCGTTATAATCTCTTTCAGTTAAATAGCTCCAATATTCAAAGATATCAGCGTCTCTATCGTAGCCTTCCATTGTTTCAATGGTAATCTTATTTGGATCATCAGTGTCTTCTTTAATCGTGCCACTGATTTCAACGATTGATGTTTCGCTAGCGGACTTAAAGTAGATTTCATCTAAATAGACTGGGTTAGCGATCGCATATGTTGGATGATGATTACCTTGTTGGTCATAATAGAGATACTTAAAGCCAAAGGCCATATGGATAATATGGTTAACATTAAGTGGATTTGGCTTATCAAATAAGGTATCGCCGTTATTTAAGGTAAAGTCATCAAACTTAATTGTGTATTTATGCCATTCTTTTTCGACTTTATCAATGACGTATCTATACCATTCACCTGTATCCATGGTTAATTGAATGGTCATTTCTGCGGCGATATCTTTTTCATCAAGATAGGCGACCGCTGGATCATCAAACTTCACGGAAGCATCTTTAAGCCAGATAGAGAAAGCATTTAAGCTAGGATCAACATTCTTTGTATCTAAGTAGATTTGATATGTTGCCATTTCCATATCCGCTTTATAGTCAAATTCAGCGCAATATGTATTAGTAGAGCCACCCGCTTTATGGATGGTATCTAATTTCATTGCTTCATCTTTATTAACGACACTTTGATCCCAGTAGTAATACATTTCAGTATAAATGTCGTAATCATTGAAGTTATCGATACAGCCATCATTAGAAACAATACGTTTACGGTTTTCCACGATGTCATCAATCTTGATAACTTCTAAGTCTTTAATAGATAAGCTACCTGTAGAGTAGTTATCCGCTAAACCAATATTAAATTTCTGGATGTAATAGAACTGTTTAGCCCCATCACCAGTCATATAATCGGTTCTTTGGAACGCTTTAAGAGGAATAACTAATTCTTTATAGTCATCTCTAATTAAATAGTTAAATGATAGTTTAAACTGCCACCTATCGTTATCTTCTTCTAAGATTCTAAAGTAGAAGTTCGAATTAGATGAGGCACCAGTATATTTAACTTTCATTCTCACTGCATCGCCTTCGATGAAGTATTTATAAACATTAACGTTTTGGAAACCATAACCAGAGAAACCGTTTGGATTTGTTTCTGCGTTTTTAGCGGTGAAGTTAAGAGTTAGTTCACTACCATCTTCAGAAATAACCATATCGTTTCTAAAGTCATAGTTTTCATATGTCCAATCTTTTGGATCAGTACTTCTAAAGTCCATCTTATCCATGAACATACCTTTATAGTCATTAAATTTGACCGCTTTGATGTTAGAGAATAAACAAATTCCATCACCAAATGTTCTTTCAAAGACGATTTCAAAGTATCTAATGTGCTGCCAGTCAAATTTTCTATTGAAGATATTTGTGCCCGCCGTTCTTAGTTCAAAGTCTTCATAACGCATTAAGACTGTTTGTTTCGCGTTATTAGAGATTTGCACTTGTTTATGCCAGTATTCGCCATCATAGTCCAAGACACGGACTAAAACAGAGGCATCATGGCCAGAGTAATAGAAATTGAAATAGAAAGAGTCAGTACCATATAATTCACGGTCTTCACTCTTAGTGATGACAATCCAACCATCACTACTTGGTTTACCTTGTAAGGTATGTTCCTTATCAAAGATAATCGCTAAAGAATCATGACCGGTACCAAAGAAGTCACTTCTATCAATCTTGATATCAGCGTAACTACCTTCTTTATGTAAAACCCAGTCTTGTTCATCTTCAATCTTGATTGGGATTTCATCAACTTTAGGAGAGGCCACATAGAAGTTACCAACTTCTGATTTTTTAGTGTGGTCAACATTGACCGCGGTTACTCTCCAGTAATAAATAATATCTTTCTTAGGAAGATTAAAGTTAAGCGCATATTGTGTGCTCGCTAAGTTATTTTCTTTAACGTAGACTTCATCTTCATCATCATTAACAAAAGATAATGTCGAAGCGATTTCAATTTGATAATTATCAGCGTTATTAGCTTCTTCCCAAGTAAATGTAAAACCAGTATCAGTAATAAAACCATTTTCAGGACCAGTTAATTTAAAGTCACCGATTTCACCAGTATGAACGGCTTTACTAATGGAATTATGGTTATAACTACCTTTATCACTATTTGGATTGTTAGAAGCACAGCCAATAAGCATTAAAGGTAAGAGCAATAAACTTAAAAATCTTTTCTTCATAGTTTATAGCTCCTTAGAGGAAAGAATGACCATGGAGTTTTGTGGAACACTGATTTCGATTTCATCTTTTAAAGATAAATCTAAAACTTGGTTCTCTTTCACAAAGCCATCTTCACCAATCTTTAAATCCGCTTCATTGTAGATATAGACATAAATCTTATTTGGAGTGGTAGCATTCGCTAAGAATTCTTCCGCCACTCTAAATGTCTTAGTCACTGGTAACATGCCTCTATTAATAGCGACAACACCAGCGTAGGCATTATTTTCACCAACTACCGCCATACTTCTAAATGTATTATCGACTTCTGGATCATTAGCAGGGTTATCAATAATCTTGCTACCTTTTCTCATTAAGTTAGTAAGAAGAACACTACTATGGTACCAAGGTCTTAATCTTTGTTTCATCGCACTATCAGTGGATAAGGAAGAGAACATACCCCAACCTTTAGAAGTCATTGTGCCATCCGCGTTATACATAAAATGCATACCATCATCAAAGTCCCAATAGACAATTGAGTTAACACCCGCGATAGCGCATTGTAATGTATAGTCCGCCATTCTAAGACCATATGAATAGTTAGCGATATAGGCGTTACTATCTGTTTCAGCGTTTTTGCCGTCATATAATCCAGCTTCCCAAATATGAGGGATACGTTTAACGCCTAAGTCTTTATCGTTTTTCTTAACTTGATTATAGATATCTCTAATACGAACCGCTAAATCACCAGTATCGATGATCATGTTTGGACAATAAACGTGGAAACCATAATCACCCACTGCTTCTTTTAGTTCATCGCTTTTAGAAATACCATTAAAGTATTCAATTGTGCCTTCAAAACCAGTAGTGTCACCACCGATGATTTTAATATCGTTAAAGCCTCTATCATCTAAGGCTTTTCTCACATTCTTAACACCCTTAGCCCATACTTCAAATGTGTTATTGAAGTTTTTAGATTTACCTTCAACACCAGAATAGTTAGGTTCATTAGAGTTAACGAAATATTTAATACATTTAATACCTTGGAATTTAATTAAGTATTCTAAGATATCCGCGGTCATCGTGGCCCATCTAGCGTCACTTGTGACTTCGGTAAACATATTGTATTCATCTTTACCTAAGCTACCAGGAACGTTCCAACAGCCAAATGCCACATCGATATTATGATCATCACAATATCTTAAAACATCAATGGTGTTATTCATCAGCTTATTGCTGAAGTTATATTCCCATGTGTCATTACTCTTATCGCTATCGAATTTATCATCGAAGTTGGTGATAAACCAGTCGTAGTTAAGCATGCATCTGGTGACTTGGGGATTAAGTCTATCCATAATCTTTAAGGATCTTTCCCAAGAGCCAGAGGAGAGTTTATCAGGGTCTTCATAAGTACCCCACTCCACACCTAGACCTTCAAAGTTATCAAGAACAATACCATTCTTATCAAAGACAAGGTTGTCCTTATCAACTTTTCCTTTTCCTTGTGTGTTGCAACCCATCATCGCCGTTAAACAAGAAGATAATAAGACAAGGGATATTAAGTTTTTAGTCCTTGTTTTCATAAATTATTTTCCTAACTTTGCGTTAATTTCTTGAAGAACTTTCTTCCAGTTATTGTTTTCAAATTCTTTCTTATAAGCATCTAAATCAATCTTATTGAAGCAATACTTTAAGACCGCTGTATTGGCGTCGTTTAATAAGCCTTCTGTCTTATCGTTCTTTGTAGGAGTAGACATCCAAGAGATATCCGCTGGTTCTTTAACAACACGTAAGTTACCAGCCGCTTTAGCGGTTTTCATTTCTTCTTGCCATTTAGTAAGTAATTGATAAGCATCTTGTTCAGTAAATGGGTCAAAGCTCTTTGTATCATTACCTAAGGTGGCCATATATCTTAAATATTTAGCGCC
>CAMNMM010000032.1:0-7003 GCA_946544655.1 uncultured Caryophanales bacterium
AACTCTTCACTGACGACATTGATTGCATCTTTTTGTGAAAGACCTAAATTAGTGAAATAAGCGACACGGGCAGTGATTTCCTCGTCTTTAATCATCACTTCTTGGTTATTTCCTTCGACGATAATAACCATTTCACCTTTTAAGGTATCTTCATCAATCATAGAGAGTTCTTCAAGAGTGCCTCTAATGTATTCTTCGTTAAGTTTGGTTAATTCTCTAGCCAAACATGCTTTGCGATTTCCGAGGCCTTCTTTTAATAAATTAAAAGTTCTTATAATTCTATGAGGTGCTTCATAGAAGATAAGAGTGTTTCTAAGAGCTTTTAAGTTACTAATCTCTTCTTTAGCTTCGTTATCTTTTGCGGATAAGAATCCATAGAAGAAAAAGTGTTTAGTTTCTAAACCAGAGGCCACTAAAGCATTAATAAAAGCAGAAGAACCAGAAATAGTGGAAACACAAATGTCATTAGCGATTAATTCTTGCACTAATAAGTAGCCAGGATCGCTAATACCTGGATAGCCAGCATCAGACATATAAACAACTTTCTTTCCGGCTTGAATAAGGGAAACTAAGTGTTTGCTCGCTTCTTTTTCGTTATGCTCTCTTAAAGAATACAATTCTTTCTTTATGTTAAAACGGGCTAACAAATCGTGAGCATTACGTGTATCTTCAGCAGCGACAATATCAGCCTCACTAACTACTTCAATAGCGCGAGGAGAGAATTCTTTAAGATTGCCAATAGGTGTCGCCACTAGATAAAGGAGCAAATTGTTTTTATCGTAAGATTTACTTCTTTTCATAGCGTTTTTCTTTCACCCTATTCGCGCCTACTTGTTTATAGAAGTCTTCCAAAGGAAGGAACTTAATATCTTCGTCATTTTCAATCTTTACCACACGGGAAAGAATGTTGATATTTGTGACTGTATATTCGACTTTGTCGATAAAGGCTTTACTACCTAATTCAGGGAATTTCTTTCTCTCTTCGGTATAAGCGTCATCTTCATATTTTAAACAGCAGATTAATTTGCCACATTGTCCACTTAACTTAGGAATGTTAATCGCGAGCATTTGGTTCTTGGCTCTATTAATGGAAATACCATCAAATTCATTTAAGAATGTGGAACAACAAAGTGGTAGGCCACACACACCAAGACCACCAATCATTTTGGCTTTATCACGAGAACCAATTTGTCTTAATTCGATTCTTGTTCTTAAACGCGAGGCTAAGACTTTTAATAATTCACGGAAGTCAACGCGGTCATCCGCTAAATAGGAGAAGATGACTTTGGATTTATCAAGAGTATATTCACAAGAAATTAAATTCATATCTAAGTTGAGTTTTTTAGATTCAACTTGGCAGATTTCTAATGCATATACTGCATCTTTTGCGTTAATTTCGGATAAACGGATATCCACATCAGTGGCTTTTCTAATGATTGGTTTTAAGAATAAACCATTACCATATTTATCAATGGAAATTGGTTCAATGGCAATAGTGCCTAATTCCATGCCTCTAACTGTTTCCACAACGACTTTATCACCCAAAGCATAGTTATTATCAGTTGTGCCAAAAAAGTAAGCACGTGGAGTGTTTAAAAATTTCACACCAACGAAATGTGAATAATCGTGTTTTTGATCAGTAATCTGTGTATGGTTATTATCTTCAATTTTTGGCATATATTAGTCCTCTTTGGTAATGATATAAAATATGTGGTCAATCAATAGGGTGATATTGACATTAGTGTTTATCGCAGTAGCACATCTTAATAATTCAATCAAACTTTCACTAATATGAGAAAGTTTCGTGGAAAGATGTTCTAATATTGTAGCATAACTTTCTAAGAATGGTTGCTTTTCATTAGAAATAGCAATCATATCTTCAAAGGCCATAACTAGCATATTAATGAAATAACGACAGGCTTCTTTGCTCTTAATTTGGTTTGAGATATTACCTTGAACGTAATAGATAAGAGCGTCTTTATCGCTTTCATCCATCACTTGGATAACTTCTTCGAAACATTGTTTAGCGTTGAAGAACACTTCGTTATTCTCTTTGTCATCAATAATCTCTTTAATGAGTTCTCCATCGTTATAGAAATAAGACAATAATTCGGCGTCTTTCTTGTCCACTCCAAAGGAGATAGCGTCATTAATAACAATATTCTTATCGATTAATTTCATTCTTAAAACTTGGCATCTAGAAATAATTGTGGGCAAGATACTATTCTCATTATTCGTGGTTAAGAAAGCATAGATTTGTTGCCCAGGTTCTTCTAAGAACTTAAGAATGCTATTAATCGCCTCAATAGTCATGTTTTCGATGAGGTGGAGAATATATATTCTAATACCTTTATTTTCGAAAGCTTTCTTATCAAAAGAACTTTCAATTGTGGTAACTGCGTCTTTTTTAATCGTCGCTTTGCTACCATCAAAAACGAAAAAGTCTGGATAGTTATCATCATCAACGCGTAAACAAGTGATACAAGAATTACACGCTAGTGGGGATGGGTCATCACACAAGATAGATTTAGCAAAGAATTTAGCAATATCTAAAAGTGGTGAACCATTAGTTCCTGAGATGAGATAGGCGTGAGAAAGTTGACCTTTTTGTAATGAATTAACAAAGGCTTGATAAATAACTGGTTGATATTTCTTAAGGTATTTCTCTACTTGCATATTCTTGATAGCATCACATCAAGAGTGGCTTTAGCCACTTCTTCCTGACTCTTGCTAGCGTCAATGATGACGAAACGTTCTGGATAACGCTTCGCTAATTCTAAAAATGTATTTCTAACAGTTTTATGGAATTCTAATTTTTCTAAATCTAAACGATTTACTTCTCTATTTGCATTAGCCGCGATTCTAGCTAAACCAATTTCTGGTTCAATATCGAATAAGAGAGTTAAATCTGGGAATGTGCCTTCAGTGGCAAACATATTGATGTTTAAGACGTTATCAATGCCTAAACCTCTCGCGCCACCTTGATAAGCTAAGGAAGAATCTAAATAACGATCACAAATGACGATTTTGCCTTCTTTTAAAGCAGGCCAAACCTTTTCCACGAGGTGTTGCCTTCTTGAAGCAGCATAAAGAAGGGCTTCTGTTCTTTTATCCATCGCAGTATTAGCTTTATCCAAAATGACATTACGGATTTGTTCGGCAATTGGGGTACCACCTGGTTCACGAGTACGGACAATTTGATATCCCATCTCCTCTAATTTATTAACAGCATAGTTAACTGCGGTTGTTTTTCCAGATCCTTCTGGTCCTTCAAGAGTAATAAACATACTTGCTACCTCTTATAATTTTCTTCTTCCTTCGACGGCCTTAGATAAAGTTAAGGCATCGGTGTAATCTAAATTACCACCCATTTGTAAGCCATAGGCTAATCTAGTGACAACATCAACTTTGCCTTCGATTAATTTGGCAATATATAGAGCGGTGGTTTCTCCTTCAATTGTTGGGTTAGTGGCGATAATCACTTCTTTGAAGTGGTGTTCGTCTAATCTCTTTAATAATGAAGTGACATTTAAATCATCCACGCCATTACCTTTACTTAAAGAGATAACCCCGTTTAAAACGTGGTATAAACCACGATAATATTCAGCGTTTTCAAAAGCGATGACATCTTTTGGGAAAGAAACAATCATCAAAGTATCTTGATCACGTTCTGAATCATCACAAATAACACACTTCTCACCTTCTGTTAAAAAGCCACAGATAGGGCAGACGTGTATGGATTGTTTAAGGTTTTTAATCGCATCAGAAAACTCCACTAAGTCATCATCTTCCATATTGAGCATCGCATACGCCATACGTTCCGCGCTACGACGACCAACACTTGGTAACTTAGCTAAAGATTCTTCTAAACGAATAAGAGCCTTTAACTTTTCCATAATTAGAAGCCGAAACCTCCAGGTTGGCCAGTAATACGTTCATTGATGGCTTCACTTTCTTCATCGATTTTAGCCATGGCTTCATTAATTGCTAAAGCAATCATATCTTGAATCATTTCTTTATTTTCTGGATCAAAAGCATCATTATCGATTTCGATAGCTTTGATTTCCTTATTACCGAGAACAGTAACTGTCACAGCGCCACCTTTAGCGACTTTGAATTCTTTCGCGGCTAATTCAGCTTGTGCTTTTCTAAGTTCTCTTTGCATCTTTTGGGCTTGCGCCATCATTTGTTGCATGTTCATAGTGTTATTCTCCTTCGAATTCTATGCTGATTGTATCTGGTTTTGGTAACTTACCAAGTTGATAACTATTCATGTAATGTTGTTGCCATCTAATTGAGTCTTTTCTACTTACTGCGTAGACAAACATCTTCTTGTTGAAAACAGTTTGAATGACATTTTGAATGGCTTCTTGGTTTTCTAATAAATTAGCTTTTTCAGTGATGTTAGGGAATTGATATTCGACCACTAAAATCTTTTGCGAAGCGACTAATGGATGACCATCCGCTAACATTGCCGCGGCTCTACCTAATTCAGGATGAGTAATGATTCTCTTAATAGATGACCAGTTATCGATTAATGAATTCTTAATGTCTTTCTTGGAAATAACCATGATATCGAGCATTAAGTCATCATCAATGAAGAATGAACCATCTTTCTTGGTGTTCTTAATTGTTAATACATCTTTAGAAAGGACAATTTCTGGAGCCTTTTCTGGCTCTGGCTCAGGTTGATCAAGTAAAGAAATAATTTCTTCTTGTTTAGGTGCTGGAGCAGGCTCTTGTCTTGGCTGTGGTGCTGGTCTACTTACTGGAGCAGGAGCAGGTTTTTCATATACAGGTTCCACTGGTTTTGGTTGTGGAGCGCTTTGATGACTATCTTTCTTGGTGGCCACTAATTTAAGAATTGTGACTTCAAATAATGGGATGATTGAGTTAACAGTCTTATAGTCCTTTTGCGCAGCCATAATGATATCAATCATCTTTAATGTTTCATCAATATCTAAACCCTTAAAGAATGAAGCGGCTTCTTGTTCATTTAAGATTTCTAAACAATCAACATTACGGGAAGATTGATAAATCAATATATCCTTTAATATTAATAATAAGTCGTCGGTCAATCTCTTAATATCAGTGCCCAAAGAAACATAACGATTGATTCTTTGCAAGACATCGGAAACATCTTTATTGATAATAGCGTTTAATAAGGCGATTTTTTCTTCTTTTGATTCAAGAGCGAAGATATCCAAAATGTCTTGAACTTCTAGTTTATTACCAGAATAGGCTAATACTTGATCCAAGATTGATAAAGCATCACGCATACCACCATCCGCTAAAGAGATGATGATTTTGATAGCTTCTTCGTTATAGGCGATACCTTCTTTTTCTAAAACACTCTTAAGTCTATTGTTAATATCATCATCACTTAATTTAGTGAAGTCATATCTTTGACAACGAGAAAGAATAGTAGGAAGGATTTTATGTGGTTCAGTTGTGGCTAAAATAAAGATGACGTGTTCTGGTGGCTCTTCTAAGGTCTTCAAAAGAGCGTTAAACGCACCTGTTGAGAGCATATGAACTTCGTCGATAATATAAACTTTATAACGGCCCAAGATTGTGCCATATTTTACCTTATCAATTAACTCTCTGATTTCATCAACACCGTTATTAGAAGCGGCGTCTAATTCAATAACATCAGGATGAGTACCATCGATAATTGCTTTACAGTTTTTACATTCGTTACACTGACAGCCAATACCTTCATCACAGTTAAGAGCTTTTGCTAATAATTTTGCCATTGTGGTTTTGCCTGTGCCACGAGGGCCTGCGAATAGGTATGCGTGAGCTAACTTTCTGGTCGCCAAAGCGTTCTTTAAAGTCTTGACGATATGTTCTTGTCCAGCAACTTCTTCAAAAGTGCTAGGACGATATGTTCGATATAATGCTTTATAAGCCATATAAAATCACCTGTGATAAGTATATACCAAAACCTTCGCTTATAAAATGTTAATATTCTATTAATGGAAATATTTCTCTCTTTGTGCTATACATGAGTTGTGCTACAATACTTAACGGTCAGAGGAAACTATTATGGAAGAAAGCATGCGTCAACGTCTCATTGCTGCCGAAAAACGTCTTAAAGAAATAGATGAAGAACTCGTCAGTGATGACATCATGAAAAACATCTCTAAATTTAGAGAAATATCAAAAGAAAGAGCTAACTTGGATCCTCAAGTTGCTGCTTTTAATCAATATCAAAAGAATGAAGAAGATATTGAAGCCGCGAAAGAGATGGCACATGATTCTGATCCAGATTTAGCGGAAATGGGCAAAGAAGAAATCAAACGCCTTGAAGCTGAACAAGAAAAACTCTTAGATGATTTAAGAGAAATGCTCCTTCCTAGAGATCCTAATGATGATAAAAACATTATCGTTGAAATTAGAGGCGCTGTTGGTGGTGATGAAGCTAACATCTTTGCGGGCGACCTTTTCAGAATGTACACAAGATACGCTGAAGCCCAAGGTTGGAAGATTCAAATACTCGATGAAAACCCATCCGAATCTGGTGGCTTTGCCCTCATTTCTTTCAAGATAAGTGGTAGCCGTGTCTTCTCAAAATTAAAATTCGAGAGTGGCGCGCACCGTGTTCAACGTGTGCCAAAGACTGAAGCCTCAGGCCGTATTCACACAAGCACTGCAACCGTCTTAGTCATGCCTGAAGCGGAAGAAATTGATATTCAAATTAATCCTAACGATTTACAAGTCGATACATATCACTCACAAGGCGCGGGTGGTCAAAACGTTAATAAGACCGAATCCGCAGTTCGTATTACCCACATCCCAACTGGTACAGTTGTGGCGTGCCAAACTGAAAAATCTCAAATCCAAAATAGAGAAATTGCTATGCAAATGTTACGTACAAAGATGTACGCTAATATGCTTGCAGAACAGCAAGAAAAAATTGGTAACGAACGTCGTTTAAAAATCGGCACTGGTGAAAGAAGTGAAAAGATTAGAACTTATAACTATCCACAAAACCGTGTTA
>CAMNMM010000033.1:0-6962 GCA_946544655.1 uncultured Caryophanales bacterium
CTTGATACTTAATTATTTCTTTTCGTTTAAGCCATATTTACGGTTGAAACGATCGACACGACCATCGGATTGAACGAATCTTTGTTTGCCAGTGTAGTATGGGTGGCAATTCGCGCATGTATCAACCTTGATTTCTTTTAAAACAGAACCTGTTTCGAATGTGTTACCACAGGAGATGCATGTGACTGTGCAACGATGGTATTCTGGATGGACACCTTTTTTCATAACTTTTTCTCCTTCCGCCTTGAGCCGTAATGTCGCTCAAAGAAAGTTTGCCACTAAATACTAACAAAATATATTATTATTCGCAATTATATTTTTAAAAATATCCTAGATTTACTATAATTGTGTAGTAATGGAAAAAGTTAATTATCCAAGAAATGATACTTATATATTAATCCCTGCTTATAAACCAGATCACTTAATGATTGAACTTTTAGTCAGTCTAAAAGAGGAAGGTTTTGATGTTGTCGTTGTAAACGACGGTTCAGGCGAGCAGTTCACTGATATCTTTAAAGAAGCAGAGAAATACGCGATTGTTTTAGATCAAAATCCTAACCGTGGAAAAGGTGCAGCGTTACGTCTTGGTTTTTCTTATGTAAACCTACATCCACAAGAACATAACTATGTCATTACTTGTGATGCGGATGGACAACACGCTGTTAAAGATATTATTAAAGTCAATGATAAATTACATGAAACAAACCATATTGTTTTAGGTTCCCGTAAATTTGATAAGAGTGTGCCTAAAAGAAGTAGAAATGGTAACTTCATGTCGAGATTATGTCGAACACTTTTGACTAAAGAATATGTCCCTGATGATCAATGTGGATTAAGAGGTTTTCCAATTGAAGATATTTTTAACATCACCACTTTACAAGGTGACCATTACGAGTATGAGATGAATGTCATTTGTGACCTTCAAATCAAAAGATTAAAGTTTGAAGAAGTACCAATTGAAACTATTTATCTTAATAACAATAGTTCTTCTCACTTCAAACCATCCTTAGATACGTTTAGAATTCAAAGAACTATTTGGGGCTATGCGATTACTCCACTTGTGTGTGCTTTATTAAGCATTGCGATGCTAACAGTATTAACTGGAATATGGCCAAATGTTGGTATTTATAAATATTCATTTTTAGCGGCTTCTTATCTTTTCTACTACCAAGCTCTTATTGGTGTCACCGCTTTTGTGTGGCCAACAAAAAAGATGGGTAGACGGACATTAATTGAAGGTGGCTATGCAACATTTAAGACACTACTCATATTTGTGATGGTGACATTTTTATATGAAGTTTGTCACATCTATATGGGTATTGCCTATACAATTGCCCTTTTAGTGTCATTCTTACTTAATTTTCCACTTGCATACTTAGTATGGAAGTTAAAAAATAGATATGTTGTGAAGAACAACAAGGAGAATTAAACATCATGAAAGAAAACTTTGCGATTCTCACCGACGCTGGTGGCGATTTTACAAGAGAAATTATTGAAAAATACGGGATTGAAGAAACCCCAATTAGTACAGTTGTGTGGCCAGATGGTTCTAATAGAGAAACCGATATTTATTGGGAGAAAATGACCCCTAATGAATATTTCACATTAATGACCAATAAGAAAAATAACTTCAGTTCTTCTATTCCTTCTCCTCAAACAATTAACGATCGATTAACCGCTTTAGCAAAAGAGGGTAGAAACGTTATTGTTATTACCATTTCCTCCACGATGAGTGGTGGCTACAGTGCTTTCACTGTTGGCGCTAGAGAAGTCATGGAACAATATCCAGAAGTTAAAATCAAAGTCATCGACTCATTAAGATATAGTGGCGCGATTGACTTAATCGCTCTTGAAGCAAGTTTATGCCGTGAAAAAGGTATGGACTTTGATAGCACTGTTAAATATTTACAAGACTTTAGATTAAGAATTCACCAATGTGGTTTCATTGATGACCTCTTCTTCTTAGCGAGAAAAGGCAGAATCGCTAAAGGCAAAGCCTTCATGGGCAATATGATTGGTATCAAACCACTAGGCGATTTATGTAATGAAACAGGTCAAACCCAAATCATTGGTAAAGCACGTGGTTATAAAACAGTCATGAAATTGTTCCCAGAATACATTAAAAGAACAATTGGTGATCCTACAAATAAATCATTCGTTGTCACTTATTCATTAAGAGAACCACAAGCTTTAGAAATGAAAAAGATGATTGAAGAAACATTCCATCCACAAAACTTAATCTTTGTGCCAGTTGGTCAATCCACTGGTTGTAATGTTGGACCAGGTTTAGCCGCAGCTTTCTATGCCGGTGATGAACCAGTTTCTCCAATGTGTGAAAAAGAAGCTGTTATTTTAAACGAATTATTAAAGAAATAATCTATGCCTACACCAGTCATCATCATTATCATCGTTGTTGGTGCCTTATTAGTTTTAGGACTACTATTTTCAGTATTCTTCACTTTCCTTGTGGCCTATAAGGTTTATAGCAAGACATTAATGCGTGGTAAATTAGGCTCTTGGGGTAGAAAAGAATGTTCTGAACCAGGTAATCCCGCTTTAGAAACAATGTGGAAAAGAGGTTTAGCCTGGGCTGAAGGTGATAAATCTTATATTAAAGAATTAAGCATTACCTCTAACGATGGTCTTAAACTCGTTGGTGAATGGTTTGATTATGGCTACGATAAAACAGTCATCATTCTTCCAGGTAGAAGAGAAACACTAGTGTATTCCTATTACTACGCTCAACCATATAAGAAACTTGGCGTTAATGTTTTAGTTATCGACCAAAGAGCGCATGGTCTTTCTGAAGGTACTTATTCCACATGTGGTATTAAGGAAGCAGAAGATGCGAAATTATGGATGGAATACATGCATAATGAACATAATCAAAAAGAATTATATTTACACGGTATATGTGTTGGTACATGCGCAACATCTATCGCTACTGCAACATTCGATAAAGATTATTTAAAAGCCATCATCTTAGACAGTGCTTTTATCACTTATCAAGAAATCTATAAGAACCACTACATCGAAAGTGGTCATGCATTATTCCCTGTTTATTATCAAATTTGGATGTGGTTCAAACACTTCACCAAATGTGATATTAACGATGCGAAAACAATTAATTATGTTCCTAAGTTTGGTAACATTCCTGTTCTCTTCATTTGGGGCACTAAAGATGTATATTGCTTACCTGAAAAGAGTAAAGAAATCTATGCTGCTTGCTCTTCAAATAAGAAAGAACTTGTCTGGTTTGAAGGCGCGCTTCATTCAAGGGTAAGATTAAGTGATGAAGAGCGTTATGACGCTGTTATTGGCGACTTTTTAGCAAGAAATAGATGATTTGCAACCAAAAGTTGCGAAAATTCTAACTAGACTAGGTGGCGCAACCGAGTGAAAAATTGCTAGATTGTTGGTGTCAAAAACAGGAGGAAACGATTATGACGATTGAAATTGCAGACAGATTAGTTAAATTAAGAAAAAAATATGGCTATTCCCAAGAAGAACTCGCGGATAAATTAGGCTTATCAAGACAAGCCGTGAGTAAATGGGAAAGAGCGGAAGCTTCCCCAGACACTGATAATCTTATTTGCTTAGCGAAATTATATGGAGTATCTCTCGATGAACTCCTCGCGACAGATGAAGATATCGATACCATCGTGCAAGAACAAGTTAAAGAAGATACACCTGCACATGAAGATAAAACTGAAATCAATAAAGATGATCATGTAATCTTTGTTGGTAAAGATGGTAAGAAAGTCACTATTAATGATGATGGTGTGACTTGCTGTAACGCTGATGGCACTGTTAAGAAACATCAATTCGATACTAAGATGGCGGTTATCGGGGCTATTGAAGCTACACTATTCACATTAGCCGCTGTCGCTTATGTAGTAACAAGCGCTATCCTTGGTTGGTGGCATATTATGTGGATTGTCTTCTTCATCCCAGAAATCATTTGTTCTATTGCTAGAGCAATTGTGAAGAGAAACGCTAACCACTTCAATATGGCCTTCACCGCTATATTCACATTCTTCTTAGTGTGTTTCACATTACCAGTGGCTCTTGGTACATATGGTAACCCAATGTTATGGCATCCAATGTGGGTCGTCTTCTTAGCAATTCCTGCTTATCACTCTGTTGTGGGTGCGATTAACAAAGTCTTAGGCAAAGAAGAAGAAAAAGACGAAGATGAAGATGATGATCCAGAAGATCCAGATGATAAAGATTAATTAATATGGCAAAATACGTAGTTTCCTTAGGGGGTAATGCACTAGGCAATAATCCTAGTGAGCAAAAACAAGCATTAATAAAAGTCGCTGAGGCTATTACTGGTTTAATTATGGATGATAACGAAGTCGCTATCGTACACGGTAATGGTCCACAAGTGGGGATGATTAATCTTGCTTTCGAAACATCCAAGGAAACACCTAATATGCCATTCCCTGAATGTGGCGCTATGTCTGAAGGATATATCGGTTATCACATTCAAAATGCCTTATATAATTCTTTTAAACAAAACAATATTAATAAATCTGTCGTAACTTTAATTACCCAAGTACAAGTGGACCCTTGTGATCCACTTTTCCTACATCCAAGTAAACCAATCGGATCCTTCTACACAAAAGAACAAGCCGAACAAATAAATAAAGAAAAAGGCTATATTATGAAAGAAGATGCTGGAAGAGGCTATCGAAGAGTGGTTCCTTCACCACTGCCAATAGATATTATTGAAAAAGAATCTATTAAAGCATTATTAGATAATGGACAAGTTGTGATATGCGCAGGTGGAGGTGGCATCCCTGTTATTAAGCAAGATAACAAATTAGAAGGTGTAGCCGCGGTAATCGATAAAGATTATGCTTCCGCGAAGCTCGCAAGTCTCATAGATGCTGATTATTTAGTCATTTTGACCGCGGTAAACAACGTTTGCCTAAATTATAAGCAAGAAAACGAAGTCGTCTTAAAAGACGTTAAGAAAGGCGATTTGGCTAAATATCTAGAAGAAGGACATTTCGCTAAAGGAAGCATGTATCCAAAAGTTCAAGCGGTACTTAACTTCCTAAAAGATAATAATAAAACTGCAGTTATCGCTTCATTAGATAACGCAAAAGATGCATTTAAATTAAAAGCTGGGACAATCATTAAGTAATACCCAGCTTTTTATTTATAGATTTTATTGTAATTTCTAAATTCTTTTACTAATTGATGAACATTAATCGCAGGACCACTACATCTATTTGATAATTCATCTAATAAACGTTTGACCATTTTAACGGACATATAACGTAATGAGAATAATACCTGCCTACCATTTTTACTTTCTACAAGGATATATGGTAATGGTTTTAATGCTTGTTTGTATTTACCTCTAGAGTCACGGCGTAACGCCATTACGGTAACTTTCTTAATATCTTCATATTTCATTTCTGTATGAAACTGTGTTCTAGGTCCAATTTTAAAATCACCATGTGTATAGATCTTTTCTTTACCAAGGATGATATTACCTAATAAGAATGTTAATTCGAAATAAAGAAGAGGAAGTATACCAACATAGAAGATAATTGAAAGAATAATCGCAAATTGTCTTTCACTATCACTTCTAAAATTAGTGGTCAAATAGCTAACGTTAAAAAATACCGCGAGAAAGATATCAAGCAAAAGAGATGTAACAAGAATTGCTTGTATAATTAAAGAAGAAGTTGATGTCTTAAAATAAATTTTTCTCTTCATGCAATCATAATAGCATTAAACAAATCATCAAAAAGAGTTAGGTTTTTTGTCCCTAACTTATTTCTTTTTCTTTCTTGTTTTTAATTTCTTAAGTGGCGCCCACTTGTTATAGATTCTTTGATAATATTCCCTCCAAAGATTCTTAACGTGTTCTTTGCTATAGAAATCTGAGATATATTTACTGCCTTCTTGATAGTGTTCATAATATTTCTTATCAGTGGCCAATCTATTGATTTGTTCACAGAAGCCATCAACATCAGGAGCTTTCGCGTATGTATCTTTATCAACGAATAAGATATCTTCATATAATTCTAGATTACGTAATAAGACAGGTTTTCTAGAATTAACGGCCTCTAAGATAGACATTGGGAATAGTTCATCAAATGATGGCATAAATAATAAGTCACACATATTGAAGATGCCGTTCATTTCAGTTCTAGGAATAATACCAATAAACTTCACATTTTCTGGTGGATTATCCATGATGGCCTTAAGCTCTTTATAACCATCAGTCATCGAACCAAATGAGAAACCACCCGCCCAAACAAAGACTTTATCTGGATTACGTTTCGCGCATTCCACATAATCTTTAACGCCTTTTCTTGTTTGAACTTGTCCACATCCCATAACGACGAACTTATCGTGAGGGATACCATATTTATCTCTTAAAGCATTTCTTTCTTCTAATGGTAATTCATGGAATTTTTCATGATCCACGAAGTTAGGAATATAAGTAATGTTTTCTCTTTTTAAACCAAGTTTCACTAATGGTTCAATAAAGATTGGATTAACCACTACTGCTTCATCCGCTTTCTTATAAGCGTGTTTAACATATTTCTTAAACGCCCAGAAGATTGGTTTAGGCATTTTAAGTGAACCATCAAATGTTTCAGGTAAGCAGTGCACATAAGTAACATTGATATGACGTTTATTTAATCTCATCACATATTGAGGATTAAATGTATGCATATGATAAATATCAAAATTAGATTTCTTTGAATTAATTTCCACTTCAAAGATATCATCATTTTCTTTGACTAATGCAACTTGTTCGATATAAGCACTACCAACACCTTGACCATCAACAGATGTGGCTTGTGATAACATATTAATTCTAATTTTTCCCATAGCACTTATTATTGTATCTTTTTTTATATATTTGCATAACTTTTTCGGACAAAATTCAAAAAACCTCCCTATTTAATTAATAGGAGGCTTTTTATGTC
>CAMNMM010000034.1:0-6880 GCA_946544655.1 uncultured Caryophanales bacterium
TTTATCTAATTTGATTGGATAATCATCATTAGCTTTATCGATGCTCTTCTTTAACTTCTTAGCTTCATCCACTACTTCTTCATCAAAGTGAGGAATATTAGTGTCATATTGATCATTCTTGAAGCCTTCATAGATTGCTTTGAACTGTGGTAAAGCGGCTTTATATTTTTCGCGCGCTTCCTCTTTCATTGCTTTATAGCGTTCAGTAGCTTTCTTATATTCGACTTCGAATGCCGCTTTATCATCGGCTAATTTCTTTTCAATAGTCGCATAGTCATCTTTTAGTTTTTGATTATCTGGGTGGTGAGCAATACCTTTTCTCATAGAGACAAGTCTTTGTTCATCACTTTCAATGGCGTTTCTAATATCATAGACTGCCGCTTCAATTGGATTTCTAGCGTGTGTAAGAATTGCTTCTCTTAATTGATTACCAATGGTCCAAGTTGGATTAAGTGAGGTCATCGCATCTTGGAAGATAATGGAGATACGGTTACCACGAATATCTCTCATTTGTCTTTCAGAAATTCTTAATAAATCGGTACCGTTATAGATAATTTTGCCACCATCGACTTTACCGTTTTTATCTAAGATACCCATGATGGAGTAAGCAGTAACGGATTTACCTGAACCAGATTCACCAACGATGCCTAAGACTTTTCCTTTTTCCAAGGTGAAAGAGACACCGTTGACGGATAACACTTTACCAGCGTCAATCTTGAACGATGTATTGAGGTTTTCAACTTCTAATAACTTATATTGTCTAGCCATACCGTTCACCTATTTCTGAAGTTTTGGATCGAAGGCGTCTCTTAAGCCATCGCCGAGAAGATTAAGCGATAAAACGATTAAACAAATCGAAATCGCCGGAATTAAGAATAAGAATAGTTCTTTAGGATTATTACCAACGATGTATGATTGAGCATCACTGGCTAAACTACCTAAAGATGGGGTTGGATATTTAACACCTAATCCTAAGTAAGAGAGGAAGGATTCGGTGAAAATCGCACTTGGGATTTGTAATGCCGCGGAGATGATAATGACACTCATGGTGTTAGGAATTAAGTGCTTTAAGATGATTCTGCCAGTACCCGCACCATTAGCGCGTGCCGCCATAACATATTCTTGTTTTCTTAAAGCAAGGACTTGGCCTCTAACTAGTCTTGCCATACCTACCCAATAAAGAAGGGCAAATACAACGAAGATAGCCACGAAACCAGAACCAAGTTGTGCTAATGCACCACCTTGATTACCATCAAACACTGCGGATAATGTCGCTGATAAGAGAATGATGATTAAGATATCTGGTAAGGAATAAATAACATCAACAATTCTCATGACGATTAAGTCAAACTTACCACCGATAAAGCCACATAAAGCACCAATGGTACCACCGATGATTAAGACAATCGCTGCAGCGAAGAAACCAACAATTAAGCTTGTTCTAGCGCCAACTAAGATACGAATAAAGTAATCGTGACCATTAGAGTCAGTACCAAAGATATGTGGAGGAACATAAACACCATTAGCGATGGCGTCTTTTTCCGCTTGTGCAAATGTAAATGGCATTAATCTATTGAATGAAGGATCAGGTCTTTCAACGTAACGATAGCAAATGACTTCGTCATAAGCATATGGATAGAATAATGGAACGATGAAGACCATGATTAATAAAATAACAATGAAGCAGAAGGAAACCATAGCGACAGGATTCTTAACGAATCTTCTAACGCCATCCATAAAGAACGTGGAATTAGGACGCATTAAATTAGTGCTTCTTTTTTCACTTTCAGAAGCAGAACCAAATTTATCGACATCGATTTGGAAACTTAATGGGTTCTTTTTCATGTTCTTTTTTTTCCTCCTTTCTAATCAAAGTCAACACGAGGATTGACGATTATATAGGCGATATCACTAGCCAACGTGAAGATGATTAGTAATAACGCTAATAAGCAAGTTGTACCCATAATGAGTGGGTAGTCACGATTTTGAATTGATCTAATAAATTCTCTACCAACACCTGGTAGTTGATAGACTTTTTCAATAACTAATGAACCAGTAATAATTGAGGCAAACATTGGGCCAAAATATGTAATAACTGGTGTTACTGAGTTTCTAAGACCGTGTTTGATTAATATACGTTCAGGTTTTAAACCTTTAGATTTAGCGGTTCTCATATAATCTTGACCAAGAACATCTAAGGTAGATGATCTCACAAGTCTTGTAATATAAGCGGTTGGATATAAGCTTGCGGCGATAACAGGTAAGATATATGGTCCTATACCATCAACACCAACAGGACTTGTTGGCACAACACGTAAGTTAACCGCGAAAATATATAAGAGGATTAAAGCGGTAACGAAGCTAGGCATCGCCACACTTGCAGTTGTTAATACCATGATGGCTCTATCGAAGAACTTGTTTTGGTGAGTAGCGGCATATGTACCTAAAGCAATACCCACTATTAAGGCTAACACTGCGGCAGCGGCGCCAATACCAAGAGAGTACTTAAAGCCGTTGAAGATGATTTCAGTAACTTCTCTACCTTTGTAGTAATAGGAAACACCAAAGTCGCCAATCATCGCTCTACCTAAATAACGTAGGTATTGAACAAATAGTGGTTGATCAAGACCATAGCGTTTATTAAGAGCAGCGATAACTGCATCACTAAGAGCTTTTTCTCTAGTCCATGGACCACCTGGCACTAATTGCATGACCCAGAAAGTAACTGTCACAACAATAAGATAAGTTAGAATGCCTAACCCAATTCTTTTAAGAATGTAGAACACCATCTTCTTATTCATATCGTGTGCTTTTTTGTCCTTTCTTTTATATGCATATGCTTAGCGCAACTGCGTGAATAAAATTGCGTCTATTTTAACGACCGATTTTTTAACCAGTCAACCACCTTTGTTATAACTTTTATAAAAAGTTTTTTGTTTATATTTTATAAATATAAGGCTTTAATAAAATACACTACAATTAGTAGTTTTTTCTTATTTTGATAGTTCAACTATCTTTTTGGTAGAAAAAATTGTAAAAACTCGATTTTTGATTAAAAAATGATTATTTTATTACGATATATTCACACTTTTTTGAAAGTTATATTTTTTGAGAGACTTTTAATATTAGGCTTTTATGCACAAAGTATCGATTATGAAACCTTAATGTTCTTATCCTTCAACGTTATTTATAGAGAATATCCACTACTATATCCTTATTTATATATATACGAGGAAACTTTAGTGGTCATTTTGTCAACTTGAGTCGTTTTGATATCATAATTCACTCGAATTATGGTAATATTGCGTCAGTGAAATATATTAATTTACAAAGGAGGTATATATATGATTAGTAAAAAGTTAGCTATTGAAGTACTCAATGCTGCTTTAGAAACTGGTGCGGATTATGCTGAAATCTTTTATGAAGATAGCAGTGCTCACTCAGTCTTAATTGAAAACGGTAAAGTTGAAACAAGTAGCTCTAATTCCTTATGTGGTGTTGGTTTACGTTTACTTAAAAATAACCAATGCGTGTATGGATATACTAATGATTTAACAAAGAAAGGTTTATTAGCGTTAGCCAATTCCCTTAACAAATCATTCCACGATAAGAGATTAATTACTGTTAACAAATTGGATATGATCAAATGTAAGAATCGTAACCCAGTTACACGTAGTTATGATGATGTTCCAGTTGAAGAAAAGATTGCGTTAATTCGTGAAGGTATTGATGAAATTAATTCCTTAAAAGATCCACGTATCGTTAGAACATTTGGTAGTTTCGCCGATAATAAACGTTTTGTCGCAGTATTTAATTCCAAAGAAAAATGGTTTAAGCGCACTACTGAATTTGGTAGAATGGCTTTCCAAGTTATCGCCGCGGATCAAAATGGTTTTGAAACAGGTTTTGAAGGTCCTGGTGCACAACACGCTATCGACTACTTCAGAACTGAAAAAGTCAATCCAAGAAAGACCGCTAGAAAAGCCGCAGAAACTGCTCTTAAGATGTTAACAGCAGCGGAATGTCCAAGTGGCAAAATGCCAGTTGTTATTGGTAATGGTTGGGGTGGCGTCTTATTCCATGAATCTTGTGGTCACCCATTAGAAGCAAGTGCAGTCGCTAAAGGCTTATCTTGTTTCTCAGAAAATAAGATTGGTGATTATATTGCTTCTCCAATCGTCAGTGCAGTGGATGATTCCACTATTCCTGGTGAATGGGGTTCAATCGATATCGATGATGAAGGTAATTTAGGTAGTAAGAGATTACTTATTAAAAACGGTAAACTCAATGACTATATGATTGATGACTTAAATGGCCGTCGTATGGAAAGAAATGGTAACGGTGCTTGCCGTAGACAAAACTACCGTTTTATTCCAACATCTCGTATGTCTAATACCTATATCTGTAATGGTAAGAGCACACCAGAAGAAATCATTAAAGCCACTAAATTAGGCTTATACGCTGTTGGTTTTAACGGTGGTTCTGTTGATCCAACTACTGGTGAATTCAACTTCGGTTGTTCTGAAGCTTATATCATTAGAGATGGTAAAATCGCTGAACCAGTTAAAGGTGCAACCTTAATTGGTAAAGGTTTTGAAATCTTAAAGAAAATTGACATGATCGCTAACGACTTAGATTTAGCCCAAGGTATGTGTGGTGCTTCTTCTGGTTCTATTAGAACTAACGTTGGTCAACCAACATTAAGAGTTAGTGAAGTCACTGTCGGTGGTAGAGGAGGAGAATTAAAGTAATATGGGTAAATATGATAAGTTTTTTGCTTTAGCAAAAGAAGCCGGACTAGAACAAGTTGAACTCTCTATTTCCGAATTCCATAGTTTAAATATCTCCTTATTCCATGGAGAAGTTGATGAATATAAAGATAACAATGGCTACGCAATTGTGGCTAGAGGTATCCTAAATGGTAAATGTGGTTCTGCCTCATGTGATGTTTGGAATAAAGATAAAGCAGCGTGGTTAGTTAAAGAAATCGTTGCTAACGCCAAAGTCATTGAAAATGATGATCCTATCTTTATCTTCAAAGGTAGTGAAAAATACCACAAAGTTAATACCTATAATAAAGACTTAGAAAAAGTCTCCATCGATGAAAAGATGAAGAACCTCTATGCTTTAGAAAAAGCCTTAAAGGGTATTGATAAACGTATTGTTGAAGTAGCGGGTACTGAATATAGTGAATCCACTGAAAAGCACACATTAGTGAACTCTAATGGTCTTAACTTAGTGCAAAAAGCTAACTACTTCACATTTGTTGGACAATGTGTCGCTAAAGAAGGTGAACAAACAAAATCTGGTTATGATTTCTTCTTAGGCAATAAATTTGAAGAATTCAATCCTGAAGAATTCGCTAAAAAGATTGTTAAATTAACTGTTGATCAATTAGGTGGTGAAGCCTGTGAATCTAACAAATATAAAGCAGTCTTACATCCAGATGTTGTCACAAGTTTAATGAGAGCCTATATTGGCCACGCTAATGCTGAAGAAGTCCAAAAGAATTCTTCCTTATTCATCGGTAAGATTGGTCAAAAGATTGCTTCAAGCAAAGTCACAATTGAAGATAAGCCACTTCAAAAGAATGTCTTTGCTAGATGGTTTGATGATGAAGGTGTGGCTACATACAATAAACCAATCATCAAAAACGGTAGATTAGAAACATATTTATATAACTTAACCACTGCTGCTAAAGCAGGTGTACAAACAACCGGCAACGGCTATGGTGGCGGTTCTAAACGCGGTATTGCTTCTTCCTTCTTATCACTTAAACCAGGTAAGAAATCATTAGAGCAATTATTTGAAGAAGTTGGTAATGGCGTTTATATCACCGATGTTTCTGGTTTACACGCTGGACTTAATCCACAATCTGGTAACTTCTCACTTCAATCCACTGGTTTCATGATTGAAAATGGTAAGAAAGGTAAACCATTAGATTTAATTACTGTTTCTGGTAACTTATTAGAAATCTTCAAAGATGTCTTAGAAGTTGGTAATGATGTCACTGTTTCACCTTCAGGTGTTTCCGCTGAATCATTATTAATTAAGAAGATTGCTGTCTCAGGAAAGTAAGCATTAATCATACAAAATTAGACCGTAAATAATACGGTCTTTTTTTATATGTTTCCTACGTGTATAATTAGTGGGCTATGAAAAACAAAAAGATATTAACAATTTTAACGGCCATCGCTTTTATTGTGAGTGGCTGCACTGGTAATACACAATCTTCAAGTATTGCCCCAAGTACTCCAAGTACAACAAGTGAAGTAAGCAGTAATCCAAGTAGTGATACTTCTACTTCCACAAGTACCGCAGATTCTACATCTGCTACAAGTAGCAGTAGCAATACTTCTACATCCACTACTACAAGTTCTTCTGTAACAAGTAGCAGCAGTTCTGCTCCTAGTAGTAGTTCATCTTCCACCACTAGTTCATCCTATATACCTAGTGGAGATACTACATGGAACATCAATATTTCCTTAAGAGGTGCAGAATTTAGAAATGCCTTACAAACAATTATGGCGGGTAAAAGAACAAGAACTACATCATATAGTAACTGTTTATCCCTTGGCGCTAAAGCAGCGGCATACCCAAACGCCAATTCCTCAACATTCGTGCCTTTCTATCACGATTCTCATAAAACCGCTACACAGGGTGAATGTAATAGAGAACACACTTGGCCAAATTCTAGAGGAACTGGAACAAGTGGTCCAGGTGCTGATCCATTTATCATTAGACCAACATTAACAAGTGAAAATAGTGACCGTGGTAATAATTTCTACGGCACAAAAGGTAAAGCTAATAAAGAATGGGATCCAGCATCATGTGGTTTTGAAGCCGCACGTGGTGAATCCGCTAGAGTAATTCTTTATGC
>CAMNMM010000035.1:0-6858 GCA_946544655.1 uncultured Caryophanales bacterium
AATAAGATTTCTTGGCCTTGATAAACGCCAACGTAAGAACGATTACTTCTAGCATTAATAAGGCAAATAGAAGGAACGTCACCGTTTTTCTCCACTCTTAAGGAGCTGACAGCATATAACTTAGCGTTTAATGCCACGGCAATTGTTTTAGCGATTGTAATGGCAATTCTTACACCTGTATATGAGCCTGGTCCTTTAGCGACCATGACATCGGTGATGTCTTCTTTTTGGATATTGTGTTTCTCTAAAAGCTTATTGAGTTCCACAATCATATATTCTGATTGTCTTTGCCAAGCTTCATAGGAAATGTAGTCTAAAAGGATATTGTCTTTAGCAATACCAACTGAAAGGTTTGTATTTGAGGAATCTAAAAGAATTGTAACCATTATTTAAGTCCCTCCATAAAGTCTTTATCATCACTCTTGATGGTGATGTTTCTTGTATCTCCTTCAGCGTGTTTAATGTTCACTTCTATCGCATTTTCTGGAATCAAATCCTTAATGAATTCAGGCCACTCAATAACGGTGATACCTGTTTCATAGCCAATGTATTCATCTAAGCCGATATCAGTGTTAGCATCCGCGAGGCGATAAGCGTCAATATGGATTAAAGGACGATCTCCATCAAAGTAGACTTTCATAATATTAAATGTTGGAGATTGGACAACACTTTTAATATTTAAGGCTCTCGCAATACCTCTCACTAAGGTTGTTTTACCCGCGCCTAAATCACCGGTTAAACAGAATGTTGAACCAGGTTTTGCAAGGGCAACAAATTTCTGCCCAAGATTCATTGTCTCTTCGGCACTATAAGTGATTAATTGATGTTCCATTTTATTCCTTCTTCGTACTTTCTAGATACTGATTGAAGTAACGGTTAATTAAATCGTCATCAAATGGGAATTCACGATTCCTCATTCTTTCAACGATGATTTTTGTTTGGTTCTTCAGAACTGCATCGAGTTCATCGCTATATTGATAAGTGTTTTTATGATGGAGATATTCTTTCTCATCTAAAACTCTTATTTCATTATCGTGGAATAGCTTAGCGTCTAAATCGTAATCAATATATTTGATTGCGTCTTTATCTATGATACTTGGAGAAGCGATGTTGCAGTAATAGCAAACACCATCTTTTTTAAGCATACAAATAACATTCCACCATTCTTTCTTTGAAAAAATGGTAACAGCTGGTTCTTTGGTAAACCAGCAACGACCATTAGCCTCGATGACTTTAGCTTTCTTCGTGGCAATAACTAAATAGTCTTCGGTATTTTCCAAGACTAAACCACGATCCCAAACGCGATGTAAGGCACCGTTATGTTTATAGCAACGGATACTATACCAACGTCCGACTGAAGACATTTTTATTCTCCTGCTAATAATTTAATGATGGCGTCAACATCCTTAAAGGATTGTTCAAAACCAGCAGTATCAAATGGTTTATCGAATGGAACCGCCATAATGGCGTCATCATAACTTAAGTAAGCTGCGGAATGACCGCCCCAAACAACAACGTTAACGTTGAATAAGCGACCTTCGATTTTAATTTTACGGAGTTCGCTTAAGAATGTGCCCTTAAGGACTTTACGAATATCCGTGCCTTCTGGACCATAAACAATAACGCCATCTTTTTCTTCTAAGACTTTTAAGTCATCGATATCGTTTGGTAAGTCATATGGTTGTTTTTCATTCTGCATAACGATGACAAAACGACCTTCAAATTCTAAATCATTTGGAAGAGTGACATATTTACCAACGAATAAAGGTGGGACTTGTTGTTTTCTTGTAGATGGTCTTAATAAAGCCAATTCACCATAGGTGAAGTGATGACCTTTATATTCACCTCTGATGATGTTTCTTGAATTGATGCCTGAGGCTTCTTTATAAACACCATCACCGACGAAATCCGCTAAAGCGAATTTTTCGGATTCATCACAAGTGATATTTTCATAAGGTTTATCACCAAACATTCTTTCTCTTATTTTATTAGCGAAGAAAGAGATATAATCTTTTGTTTTGTTTGGGAATTTCTTTCTTGTTAAAAGATAATAAACAATCATGCCGACGATTAAAGCGCCACCACAACCAAATCCAATATATTTAAGGACTGGATTGTTATTCATGATTAAGAACATAATGCCCACAATCGCTGCTAAAACAACGAACATGATGATGTTACTAATTTTTCTTGTTCTTGAATAAGAGGTGAAAAGTTCTTTTCTAGCTTCTTCAATCGCCACATTGTATGGCTTATCTTCTTTTGGAGCTTCTTCATCGAGTTTTGGCTCTTCGATTTTTGGCTCTTCTTGTTGTTCATCAATAGTCTTGATATCTTCGTTTTCCATGGTGTACCTCCAAAACTGATATAACTATAACATAACAACAATAAAATTGTTACTTGTTTATATATGGATGAATAGAAAAATCATTTGCAATAGTTAAACAAAAGTTTATTATTTTTGGTGGGAGCTGAACGAAATTCGGCTGAGAGGATCCTTCTTGGGATCGACCGTACCTGATCTAGGTAATTCTAGCGGAGGGAACTTTTTTATTTGAAACGTTTCCCCCTCGACTAGTTTGAGGGTTTTTATTTAGGAGGAGTGTGTTTATGAAAAACACCACAACTGCGGTACGTACCATTTCTGAAGTTGGTATTTTTGCCGCGTTAGGATTCGTCTTTGACGAATTACAAGGCATCATCTTTAAAGGTGTCTTTCCAAATGGTGGCTCCATTGGCTTTGCGATGATTGCGGTTTTAATTATTGCTTATCGTCGTGGTTTAATTCCAGCCTTAGTCACCGGCTTAATCATGGGCTTACTTGATATTGCATCAAACGCCTACATTGTTAACGTATTCCAATTATTCTTGGACTACATCTTTCCTTACGCTCTTGTAGCACTTGCGGCTTTAACAAAGCCACTTTACGATAGAGCCACTAGTATCGATAAAAGAATAGCAGTACTAATACTCGGTACAGTCATTGGCGGTATAGCTAAGTTCTTTTCTCATTATTTTGCGGGCATTTTCTTCTGGGCTAACCAAGCAGACTTTGCCTGGGGATTAAATGAAATGCAGCCTTGGTTATATTCATTTGTTTATAACATTGCATTTATTGGTCCATCCATCATCTTAACTGCGGCTTTATTAATCATTATTCAATTATTTGCCCCTAAGATTCTTGCTACTAGAAGTACATTTATTGATTCTGAAAAAGAAACCAACACCACTGGTCCAATGATTGTTTCATTCTTAACAGTGTCCACTGGTTTATTCTTCTTTATCTTTTTCCTTGTTAGATACATTAAGAGTTTCTACTTTGAAGACTATGGTGGCAGCTTTGAATATGACTTTGACCCAGACAGTATGATTCTCTTTGTCATGGGTGCATTCTTAGTTGTCTTAGGTGTTATTTCCTTGATCAAAACTTTCAAAAATGATTTCTCTTTTGTCACCTATACTGGGGCTTTAAGCGCGATTACAACATCTACATTTGTCTTTGGCCTTTATAGGTTAATGAAAGTTATTAGAAAAGGAAAAGATCCAACTCTTTATTGGATCTGGTTTGCTATTGGTGGAGTAGTAATGCTTACATCAATTGCGTTATTGATTCTTGCTATTATTAAAAGAAAGAAAAATAACGAATCAATTATTTAACCAATTTATTTCGCTGAGGCCGTGCTCCCTAAGATACCTATTTGCCTCGGTGAAGTGATTATTTCCGAACCATCCCCCATGATTTGCCGCAAGAGGCGATGGGTGGATGCATTCTAATATCAAATGTGAAGGGTTATGCAAATAGCCCTTTAATTTTCTCGCAGGACCACCCCACAATAAGAAAACTATTGGGGTGGTTTGTTTATCTAAGACTTCTAAAACTCTAGCTAAAAACATTTTATATTCTTCTGTATTATGACTCATCGCTTGATGCGCTCTAACGGAAAGAATGGAGTTTAATAGAAGCACTCCTTGTTTTGCTAAATAGGTTAAGTCACCTGAGGAGAAATTCATCTTAGCGTTATACTCTTGAGCAATCTCTTTATAGATGTTCACTAATGATGGAGGAACCTTAATTCCTTTAGGTACAGAAAAAGATAAACCCATCGCTTGACCTGGTTCATGATATGGATCTTGACCCACTATTACGACTTTGACTTTATCTAATGGAGTTAATCTAAAAGCATTAAATAATAACTCCCTTGGAGGGTAGCAGGTATAATCACGATATTCTTTATTAAGAAAGTCGTTGAGTTTTAAACAGAATTCTTCGTTTTGGAGTTTTTTAAAAAACTCATTCCATGTTTTAGGTGCTTTTTCCATGCTTCAATTTTATCATTCCTATATCTTTTTGGAAGATAAAACACTATAATGTAGGCGTGTTTGGCGGTGCCAAACAGATAACGATATATGAGAATAATCTATTTCACAACAGCGTGTAAAAAAGAAGACTATGTGTCCTTCTCTAAGATGTGGGACTCTTCTTTAAATGCATCTATTCAAAATCTTCATAATCGTTTTATCCGTTCTTTAGCGTTGACCCACGAAGTGGAAGTCTTCTCAATGCGTCCTTTTTCTAGAAGATATTGCAAGCTTAAGAAACTAGATGCTGAAACTAAACAAGAAGGCAAAATTACTTGGCACTATTTGGAAATCAAAAGAAATAAACTTTTACGTTATTCAACAGTCACAAAACAGTGCAATAAAATCTTAAGCAAGATGAATCTTAAAGACTGTATCATCATTACTGATACGCTTAATCCAAACGTCTTAAGAAATTCTACGAAGTTCGCTAAAAAGTATAATCTTCCAATTATCGGTGTTTGTAATAACACACCAAGTAGTATTCACAATACTGGTAAGAGCTACGCTACTTCAATATTAAGCCTCGCAGAAAACTTATCTGGTTATATTACCTTAACTCAAGGTTTAAACACTTTATATAACACCTATAACAGGGCTAACTTATCATTTGAAGGTGTCTTAGATGATAACGCAGTTATAAATAAAGAAAACGAATATGGTGATTATATATTCTTTAATGGCTCACTAGAACCAAATCATGGTATTGTCCAACTCATTCTCGCTTTTAGAGAATTAGATAATCCGAAACTTAAATTAATCATTTCTGGTTATTATCCAGATAACGAAACACTTATTAGAGTCATACACAATAATCAAAACGTTATCAATCTTGGAAACATTCCCAGCGATGAAGTTATCTCATTAGCGAGCCACTCTTTATTAAATGTTAATCCGTTACCATTTACTGAAGACTTTGATAGATATTACGTTCCCGCTAACTTAGTGGATTACTTTAATAGCAATTCAATTGTGGTTTCTGTTAGAAACCGTCAATTTATGAAGTCATTTAAAGATGACGCTATATGGGTTGAGGATTGTGAAATCTATGACTTATTGAAAGGTCTTAAAGCCGGTCTTGCTTTAAGCAAAGAAAATAGAGCGGATATGATCAAGAAAGCTAACGCTGATGTCAATAAGCTTTATTCTATGTCAGTTATTAACCGCAGAACTATTCTCTTCCTCAAGCAATTCTTGAAACAAAAAGAGTAATTTGAAAAGACTTTTGCCCCTATTATTTGCCTTTTAGACAAATATTTAATAAAATCATTAACGATTTATGGAAAACGATATTACTAACCAACAAGAACTATTAGCGAAAAATCTCGCTTACTACCGTAAGGCCAGCGGTCTCACCCAATTAGAGCTCGCGGATAAATTTAATTATTCCGATAAGTCTGTTTCTAAATGGGAAAGAGGCGAAGGCTTCCCTGATATTTTTGTTTTGAAATCACTCGCGGATTTCTATGGCATCACTGTTGATGACTTCTATCAAAGCGAACATAAAGCCGTTAAGGTTAGTCAAAATAAGAAAAGAAAACAAACATACTTAAAGTTATTATCTATTGGTATTAACTGGTTAGTGACTGTTCTTACATTCTTCTTATTAAATACTTTATTAAGTAGATTCGCCCCAGATGCACCATTTGAATCTTGGTTAACATTCATATACGGCACATTAACAACTGGTATTATTCTTCTCGTTTGGGAATTCATCTATCACAATAGATTCTTAAGAATGATTGCTGCTTCCATTATTATCTGGACTGCTGCGTTATCTCTCTTCTTAACATTCTTAGTGGTTATGAACTTACCACTTCCATTATTGTTCATTGTGGCTATCCCATTAGAAGTATTAGAAATCATTTGGTATCTATTTAGAAGAAATAGAAAAAAATAGAAAGAAAAACTGGCTTGAACCAGTTTTTTTCTTAGTCTTCTGTTCCCCCATCATTGATGAAGAGGATACCTAATGTTTGTGGACCACAGTGGCTGGTGATTGTTGCACCGGCATTTGTTTCATAGATGGTTTTGAATCCACGTTCCTTAAGAGCGTTAATCGCGACAGCGACCATTTCAGGTGTGGCTTGTGTATGAGTCACAAACGCCACTGATAAGTCAGGATTAGCGAATTGTTCTAAGGTGTCTTTACAATAGCCATTGATAACTTGTGTTTTACGGCCAATGTACTTTTTAGCAGGTGCCATTTTACCATCACTAACGATGATTTGTGGTTTGATTCTTAAGATTGTCGCGCCAAAGCGTAATAAGCCAGAACATCTACCACCTTTATGTAAGTATTCAAGAGTTTGAATAACAAAGCTTGCTTGAACATAAGGGATACGGGCCTTAACTTTCTCCACAATTTCTTGTGGCTTATAGCCTTTATCTCTTAACTTGCAAGCATAGATGGCAAGTAAGGCAATACCAGTAGATAAGCTTCTTGAGTCAATGACGTAAACGTTATCGTATTTAGTGGCGGCTAGTTCAGCGTGTGCG
>CAMNMM010000036.1:0-6781 GCA_946544655.1 uncultured Caryophanales bacterium
AATTAGAAGCCACAGAGCAATTCGGCTATGCCGCGAACAACGTCAAATATGAAGTCAAAGACGCAACTGTTGCCTCTGTTAGTGAAAATGGTCTCGTTACTGGCTTAAAAGCTGGCGAAACAGAAATCGTCGTTACTGACAAGAACAATCCAGAGTTCAAAAGAACAGTCCCAGTGGCTGTTTATGGTCAAGTTGCTTCCGCTGATGTTGCTGGTATCACAAGTGCTTTAAAAGCTTATGAAAATGAACATCCAGTGAAGGAAGTAGTTCAACGCAAGAGAATTACTAGAACATTTGCTAAACGTCCATATGTTGAACCTGTTGAAGGTGAACCAGAAAACGATACACCATATACCGTCTTCTCCGCAGATTATTCTGATGAAATGATGGTGTTCAGTGTTGAAGATGCTTACCTCAGAATCTTAGAAACAGACTCTGAAGTCAGAGTTACTGATGGCGCTGTTGACTTCACAACATATGACTGGATTTTCCACACAAATAGATATTACGATACACTCGTTTATCACCAACAAGGCGATGCTAAGACCTTCTATTCAGCAGCTACCCAAGACTATATGGATGCTGGTGTAAGAAGTGCGCCATTATATGACGTCTTAGATAACTTATTCACTGTTGGCCACACATTCTTTGAAAATCAATTAGATAACGCCAGTTTCGGAGATATCACTGATATCGCTGAAAATGACTACAACAATGTTGAAGATAAGAAAGTCGGCTCAATTGATGATGGTTCATTATTCGTCCATGGTGTTCTCACATTTAAAGACAGCACTGCTGACAATGATGATGAAAGAAACTATGGCATCCCAGTTGGTACACCAACTCCAACAACCCAAGATTCAACTTGGATTGTTAAGGATAACAAAGTGGAAGCTATCTATTTCTACCTTGTCCAAGATTACATTATTGATGATTACGAATATCAAATGATCATGGATATTGATATCAAAATTGATGAACTCAGTGCGGACAGAAGCGAAATCTATGTCCCTGCTAGAGATGAGTATCAAACTGTTGATTATTTATTCGCTATCTAATCATAATAGCAAAACACAAAAGGACTGCTTGAGGCGGTCCTTTTATTATATTTTTTATCTTGATATTATCTTGCCTTTTTTGTAGGATATGTGTAATACCATTTGCCATTCTTGAAGAATGGCTCGTTTTGTGGTATATTTAGGAGCCACTTATTTTAAGTGGAGAAAGGAGAAAACTAATGTTAAGGTATTCATTAAAAAGACTCTTACTTGCATTTGTAACTGCCTTTATTATTCTTACACTTACTTTTATCTTAGTTAAGGCTCTTCCTGTAACACTCAAGATTTCAACCAGTGCTGGCGAAAGAATGGGTTTCTATGATTCTCAAGTCGCCCTTGGTTATTTTAGTGTCATCGTTAAACCTGAAACCGAACATTATCAACCAACGATGAAGATTATTGAAAGCTTCGTTGTCGATAAAAAAGAGTATTTCTACTATCCAAGACCAATCCTTGAACAATATTTTTCATGGCTCGGTAACATTTTCACTAAATGGGATTGGGGCACATCCACATCCTTAGAATTAAATGCTTCCGCGATTAGACTTATTGGTAGACGTTTGCCAGTGTCAATGTCCATCAATATTATCGTTGTTTTGGTCTCTGTTCCATTAGGTATCCTTCTCGGTATCTATGCTGGTTTAAAGAAAAACACATGGATTGACCATACCATCTCCACATTAATCATGATCTTCGTTTCCATTCCTGGATTCGTCGTCATTACCTTCTTAATTTTCTTCTTCTCTTATCAAACAGGTTGGCTCCCACCTTCATGGCCGAGCTCTACCGCTCCGTTAGGCACAAGAATCTTAGGCTATATCATTCCTGTTTTGGCTCTATCTTTCGGTTCTATTTGTGGCTATGGTAGAGGCGTTAGAGCGGAACTTTGTGAAGTTATGTCTAGCGAATACTTATTACTTGCTAGAACAAAAGGCTTAACAAAGAACCAAGCAATCATTCGTCATGCTTTAAGAAATGCCTTCGTGCCAATTCTTCCAAGTATTCTTGCTGAATTTATTGGTATTTTAGGTGGTTCCATCGTTTTGGAAAGATTATATGGTATTCCAGGCGTTGGTAACATTTACTTTGAAGCCTTAAACAATACACCAAGAGACTATAACGTCTTAATGGTTGACATGGCTGTCTTTACCATTATTGGTTTATTAGCCGGCATCCTTTTTGACTTATCATATGGATTCATTGATCCAAGAATTAGAATGGGGGCGAAGAAATAGTTATGTTAGAAGATAAAGATTTCGAATTCGTAGAAGAAACCCCTGTTACTAATGAAGAAGCGGCTAACCAAGAAGCGGAAGAAGAGATTACCGCTGATGATTTCACTTTAACGGAAGTTGATTCCTCAATTCACGAACAAAAGTTCCAAACAAAACCAACAACATTTACTAAAGACGCCTTCAGAAGATTCAAAAAGAATAAATCATCTGTCGCTGCAACTTACATTTTGGGCACTTTAGTGCTTTTATCAATTGTTATTCCACTTGTTGATAGAAGCGATATTCAAAATTCTCACCCAGAAGAAATTTTCCTTTCACCAAAATTATTTAATGCTGGTACAGGCTTTTGGGATGGCACAGAAAGATATTCAAACATCGCTGTTGATATTTCTGAAATGCCAAACGCTACCACCGAAGAAGAAAAACAAGAACACTGGTGGCCAAGTCCAGACGTTTATACTCAACGTTCTGCGATTTCCAAAAAGAAATTCACTGATTTGACATATGTTAACAGCCTTTCTAACTTAGGTACATTCGGTAAAGAAGGCTATGTGCAATTTGGCTTTGATAGAAACGAACTAAAAGGTAATGACTTCGTTGAATTCTCTTCTCAAGAAATTCCGGAATTAGAATTAACTACAGATAGCTTATATCTCAGTGTCTTCGATACATATGACGCTGAAAAAATCCAAGCAAAAGAAGGCAAGGAAGGTTTTGGCCTTCCAACCAATTATGTCCTTGGTGATGTCGCCTTATTCTTCTCTTATTATGAAGGCGAGACAAAACAAGAAGTTCAATTAGTGGACTACGCTAAAGTGCACAATATCGGTAGTGCACTTGCCTCTTATAAAAAAGACAAAGTTGATATCGCTAATGTCATTACTACACAAACTGGTAAAACAACATTTGAAAAAGCACGTTTTGCCATCAAAATGGCGACAGCCGGTGAAGACCGTCTTGTTTGTAACTTAATCGGTGCTCTTGCTTTTGAAAGCAACTTTGCGGAAGAAGAAACAAACGCTATCTTTGCTGATATGTCTTTCACTGATGCCACTAAAGCATTAACTAAAACAGCAGATGATAGATTTGCCTATTGGAGTAGTACTGGTCTTAGAGCCATCTACCTCTCCAAAGCCTATTTCTGCTCATTTGTTTATGATACATATGAAGCTAAATACGGTATTGCCGTCGATCCAAACTTCTCCATCAAAGACCTTCTCAGATATCAGAAGAATGGCTGGATTTCTTTCAAGACTCCACTCGGTGATTCTACACTTCGTGACCTTGAAGACTTAGGCTTCTATCTTGATGTTAATAACTTCACCTGTGAGATTTTAGATAAAGAAAAATGTCCTATCACCAAACCATTAACCATTGATGACTTTGTTTATCCAACACCAAGCGATGGTATTGCGGTCGGTGAAATCGTTTGTAAGGCAGAGGTTTGCCGCTATAAAAAGTTTGGTTATTCATCAATGCCAAGATTCCTCTTAGGCACAGATGAATCAGGTAGAGATATGCTTAAGTATGTTTTTGAAGGTTTAAGAACATCCTTAATCGTCGCCACCCTTACATTCCTCATCTGCTTCACATTCGGTGTTATTTGGGGTTCTATCTCTGGTTATTTCGGTGGTAACGTCGACTTAATCATGGAAAGAATTACCGATATCTTAGGTCGTATCCCATTCATGGTTTTAATGACATTGCTCATCCTCCACTGGGGTTCATCATTACCAATGTTTGTTATGGCGTTATGTATGACCGGTTGGATTGGTACTGCTTCCTTAACCAGAACGCAGTTCTATAGATTTAGAGGTCGAGAATATGTTCTTGCCTCACGTACATTAGGCGCAAGTGATGCTAGATTAATTGCTAAGCACATCTTCCCTAATGGCTTAGGTACAATCATTACTGCTGAAGTTTTGTTAATCCCAAGCGTTATCTTTAGCGAAGCCAATATCGCCTACTTAGGCTTAGGCTTACAAAACGTTTCATCATTAGGTGTTATCTTATCCGATAACCAAAAGTGGTTGAGCGTTCACCCATACTTACTATTATTCCCATCCATTATCATCGCTTTATTAATGATTTCATTTAACTTGTTCGGTAATGGCTTGAGAGACGCTGTTAACCCAAGTTTGAAAGGAGAAGACTAATATGGAAAATAAACAAGTTGTATTATCCGTTAAAGACTTACGTGTCAACTTCTCCACAGACCATGGTTATGTCCAAGCGGTTAGAGGCGTTTCATTCGATTTGTATAAAGGTGAAACATTATGTATCGTTGGTGAATCTGGCTCAGGTAAATCCGTTACCAGTAAAACCATCATGGGTATTTTAGCCGCAAACGGTCGTATCGTTGACGGTTCTATTATGTATGAAGGTGAAGATTTAACCAAGGTTTCTGAAGATGAATTCCATCGTATCAGAGGCCACAAGATTGGTATGATCTTCCAAGACCCATTATCATCTTTAAACCCAATCATGCGTATCGGTAAACAAATTACCGAAGCCATGTTATTAAATGGTAATCACTTAAAGAAGATGAAAGAAGAACTCGTTGCCGAAGAGTTTGTTGCTTATAAGAACGCAATTACCGCTTATAAGAGCGAACTCAACAAAGGCAAAGAAACTGTCAAATTCTTAAAGAGTGAAAAGAAAAAAGAAATCGAAAGAATCAAAACCATTGTTAAAAACGAAACCGATGGTGCAGTTTATGCTTTGAAATTGGACTATGGTCTAGAAAAAGTTCACATCAAGCATAACTATGATGAATTACTCGCTAAAGAAAACGAAAAACTTGCCGCTTTCAAAAACGGTCAACAAATCGAAAATAGCGAAGAAACCGTCGAAGATGCTAACAATAAGATCGCTTCCTTAAAAGAACAAAAATCAGCCGAATTAAAAGCTGCTGATGAAAAGTATGCCGCTAAGAAAGCAGAAATTCTTAAAGAAGCAGAAGAAAAGAAAGCCGTTAACAAAGAAGAATTAGCGAAAGTTAAAGCGGACTTCGATAAGAAGATTGCCGAAGCTCAAGCTCATAAGAACGCTAATAGTAAAGAATTAACAGCGAAATATAAACCAATCATCGCGGAAGCTAAAGCTAAATATTTAGCGAAGAATAAAGAAGCTAACGTTAAAGTCGCGGAAGTTAAAAAACAATACCGCGCTGAATACGAACAAGACCTTAGAAATGGCGTTGATAAAAAAGCCGCTAAGGATAAGTACATCGCCAAGATTAAAATTACCAAAGCCGAAGCTAAACGCAGAGCGCTTAAGGTTATGGAAGAAGTCGGTATCCCATTCCCAGAAAGAAGATTCAGACAATATCCATTTGAATTCTCTGGTGGTATGAGACAACGTATCGTTATCGCGATTGCGTTAACCGCTAACCCAGATATCTTAATCTGTGACGAACCAACTACAGCCTTAGACGTGACCATTCAAGCTCAAATCCTTGAATTAATTAATCGTTTAAAAGCTGAAAGAAACATCTCTGTTATCTTCATTACTCACGACTTAGGTGTTGTCGCCAATATGGCGGACCGTGTCGCAGTTATGTACGCTGGTAAAATCGTTGAATATGGTAAAGAAGAAGAAATCTTCTATGATCCAAAGCATCCATATACATGGGCGTTATTAGCCTCTATCCCTGACGTTGATAGTAAGGAAAGATTGGAAGCCATTCCTGGCACTCCACCAAACCTTGTCTTCCCACCTAAGGGTGATGCCTTCGCCTTACGTAGTAAATATGCGATGAAGATTGACTTCAAGAAAGAACCTCCATATTTCAAGGTTAGTGATACTCACTATGCCGCTACTTGGTTATTAGACCCAAGAGCGCCAAAAGTGGAAATGCCTGCTATTGTTAAGACTCGTATTGAGGCCTCATTAGCAGCACATAAAGCAAGAGAAGCTAAAAAAGCAAAAGCTAAGAAGGAGGACAAATAACTATGGCAAATAGAAAAGTTACTTATCTTCCTGAATTAGTGGATAACAATATTGAATTATCAGTTAGACACTTAAAGCAATTCTTTAAGTTCGGACATGGTAAAAATGCTTTCGTTACCAAAGCCGTTCACGATATCAGCTTTGATATCAAAAAAGGTGAATGCTTCGGTGTCGTTGGTGAATCTGGCTGTGGCAAAACCACAACTGGTAGAACTTTAATCAGATTATATAAGGCTACTTCCGGTTCTGTTTATTTCAAAGGTTACCGCATTGTTGCGGGTAATAGATGGAATGAAAAAGAAATCAAATGGAAGAGAATTAAAACAAATCGCAAGATTAGAGACTTAAAGAACGAAATGAATGAAAAGATTCGCGTTCTTTCTGACGAACAAGGTAACAAAGAATTTGTTGAAAGTGAAAGTGCTAAGATTAGAGAACAATATAACGCTCAAATCGAAAAATTAAAAACCGATTTAGCGGCCCTAATCAAGGAACAAAAAGAGAAAATTGCTCAACATAACTACGACAACAAACATG
>CAMNMM010000037.1:0-6744 GCA_946544655.1 uncultured Caryophanales bacterium
AGGGGCTAAAGTTAGAGACTATACACCAGTTAAAGAAGTTGGTTTATTCCAAGGCGTTAGAATGATCTTTACTGTTTTAATCCCAATGATTATTGGTCCTATGGTTATAGCAGAGATTATTTGCCGTTTAGGTGGTAATCCATATCAAAACGAATATGGCGTGACAGTCTATCCTCCAAATAGATGGTTATTCTTCGCGACTGGTATCATCTTTGCCTTAGCGATTATTCCAGTCATTTTCATGATTAGAAAGGAGAGGAAAATCAATGAACGAAACAATGATTCCACTAAGTGAATATCCTCGTCCTCAGTTTAAAAGAGATTCCTATATTTGTCTTAACGGATATTGGGAATATGCCATTAGAAAAGAAGATAAAATTCCTAGTAAATTTGATGGCCAAATCTTAGTGCCTTTCTCTCCTGAAGTTCCTAAGAGCGGCGTTAATAAAACTGTCCTTCCAGATGACTATCTTTTCTATAAATTGCATGTTGAATTACCTAAGGAATTTATTAAGGATAAAGTTATACTACACTTTGGAGCGGTTGACCAAATCGCAGAAGTATTTGTTAACGACCAATTTGTGATGAAACATGTTGGTGGTTTCCTGCCTTTTGAAATGGATATCAAACCATATTTAGAGGACGATACCGCCACTATCATTGTTAGAGTTCAGGACACTACGAATAACTCATACCATTCCTCTGGTAAGCAAGCTTTGAAGCCTGGTGGCATCTGGTATAAGCCTCAATCTGGTATCTATATGCCAGTGTGGTTAGAGAGTGTTAAGACCGGTTATATTGAATCAATTAAGATTACTCCAGATATTGATGAAAAAGTCGTTAAAATAAGCTTCAAAAGTTCCAATAAGTCTGCAAAACTCAATTTAAAAAATCAAATTTACGAAATTGAAGCGGATAAGGAGAACGTTATTTCTATTAAAGATATGAGACTTTGGTCACCTGAAGATCCATACCTTTATGAATTCGTTATTTCAAATGATGTTGATGAAGTTTCTTCTTATTTTGCAATGAGAAAAGTTTCGTTAATGAAAAATGAAAAAGGTAAAACAGTTATCGCCTTGAATAACAAGCCTTATTTTATGAAAGGTGTTCTTGATCAAGGATATTATCAGGATGGCTTATTAACGCCTAATAGCGATGAAGATTATATAAATGATATTAACCTCATTAAGTCACTTGGATTTAACGTTTCTAGAAAGCATATTAAGATCGAATCTATGAGGTGGTATTACCACTGCGATAGACTCGGTTTGCTCGTGTGGCAAGACTTTGTAAATGGCTGCACAAAATATGATTTCTGGCTCAACCAAGTTCCACTATTTGTGAGATATAAAATTAATGACCACAGATATAAAAAATTCTTTAGAGAAAATGAAGAAGGTAGACTTGAAGCGCTTAATGAATTTAAGGAAACTATCGACTTACTTTATAACTGTCCATGTATTGTTTATTGGACCATCTTTAATGAGGGCTGGGGACAGTTTGACGCTAAAGAGATTTATCAAGAACTAAAGCTAATTGATCCTACTAGAATCTATGACCATGCATCAGGATGGCATGACCAAGGTAGCAGCGACGTTAAATCAATGCATATCTATAAATGGAAAGTTAAAGTACCTAATAGATTCAAACTAAAAGGAAGAGCTTATGTCTGTTCTGAATGTGGCGCTTATATACTTGATAAACGTTTAAAAGAAGCAAAGAAAAAGGAAGGCTTCATTTACTTACTTTTTAACAATAAAGAAGACTTCCAAAAAGAATATATAAGATTTATTAACGAAGAGATTAAACCTTGTAAGAATAAAGGTATGTCTGGCTTTATCTATACTCAACTAAGTGATGTTGAAGAAGAGATGAATGGTTTCGTCACTTATGATCGTAAAGAAATCAAAGTGGACATACCTGTTATTAAAGAGATTAACGAGTCTTTCTAATTTGTGGTACAGCGTATTGGACTACCGCTAGTATAAATGTTAAAGCTAATGCAATGTAGAACGGTGGCATCCAATTAACGTGATCGCTTCTAAGAGTTAGAGTTAATCCTCCAAAGAACACAAATATCAAAATAAATAAGATGATATTAGAGATTCTAATCGCGGTTTTAAAACCTTTAAAATCAAAAGCAACATACATATAACAAGCGGTTATTTGAAATGCCATAAACACTATTGTGCCTACACAAAGGTATTTTAGGGCCATTCCATTTGTAAATGGATCGTATGTCAAAAGTGTTAGGCTATAAAAACTTTCGTTGACCGTAAGAATTTCGCCTCTATGATTAATAAAATATCCATCACTAACAAGCCAAGGAAAAGAATAAAGGAAGAATAATATAAAGTAAGTGCTTAAGGAAGATATGATTAAAGGTAATCTTCTTTTGTTATATGGTTTTGTAACTACGCGTACTTCTTTAGTGATAGCGATATTAGGATTATCGTTCTCGTTATTAAGTAAATAATCAATAGAGCACTTATATAGTTTAGATAACGCTATGAGTTTTTCTGTTTCAGGAAACGCTACATCACTTTCCCATTTAGAAATAGCTTGACGTGATACATTCATAACGTCTGCAAGTTCTTCTTGGGTATAATTGTTCTTTTTTCTAAGATTCTGTAACTTTTCACCAGTGGTCATAATTAGCCCTCCTACCAGATGTCGGGTTTATTTTATAGATTGAATCAATTATGCACCACCACCTTTGGGTTGTTTTTTTGCAAGCTTTGATTCGCATTTTTAAAAAATAGCCAATATGAGTATAACTTATTGAAGCAAAAAGAAAAGCCCTTATAACTAGGGCAGTTCTTATTTTTGTGTTTATAACTAGCGGGTTTTTCTAAGTTGTGGCACAGCGAATTGTAGGACGCACAAAACTAACGATAAGCCAAATAGTAAAACTGGTTGGATGCAAGGGTTGCCTTGGGAAGATGCTACACAGAGGTTCAATAATGTGAATAACATGAAGGCTAGATTTCCGACTTTTAATGATATATCAAACGCTTTTGATTCAACAAAGATATAAGTCACCGCAACACCTTGAATGATTATTGCTAATAATAACAAGGTAGTTGAGAGCAATATTGCTACCTCGTTGTCAGGAGAAGCGGTAAAAACAGTTTGGTAAGTGTTTAAGTAATAGGTTACATTTACCATATAGCCATTAGAAAGATAAGTTTTCGATTCAACTTTAAACCAAGGAATAAAGAAAAGTAGAAGAGTTAAGAAATAAAACGCTCCTGTAAAAACGATAAGAGGCAATCTTTTTTTGTTAAATTCCCTCTTAGGGGCAGATTCTTTTTTAACAAATTCATTATTATCGTTATTAAGCAAATAATCAGTTGAACAATGATACAGCTTTGATAATGCAATAATCTTTTCTGTCTCTGGAAAGGCAATATCACTTTCCCATTTTGAAATAGATTGGCGTGATACGGACATGATATCTGCGAGTTCTTCTTGAGTGTATCCACCTTCTTTTCTTAGTTTTTGTAATTTTTCACCAGTTGTCATAATAGACCTCCTTAATTGAAACCGTGTCCATTCTAGTAAAATGGCTAGTTTACACACAACCAATTTCAGGTTGTTTTTGCGCTACTTTTTAGTTGCAATGCTTGTCAACCATAAGTTAACATCGGTAGCATCAATGTAAAAATAGTATCACCAATGCATTATTTTTTGCAAAAAAGTTTTTAATTAATAAGTATCTCAATTACTATATTTTTTGTTAACTACAATGATAAAAACAAAAAGAATCACATTTCTGTGACTCTTTGTTACTTTTTTGATGTTTTACTTATTATTTGAGTTTCTTATTTGCGAGAACACTAATAAGTTCAAGAACGCCATACGCCGCGATAGCGATACCAGTGACGATCCAGAAGGCTTTTTGGAAATCAGGAATATTTAAGTAAAGGATTGTAAAGACAATAACCACGATACCTAAAACCATTTCCACAACACCAATAGCGACTTTCTTGCTTAAGATGACTGTGAATAAACCATAGGCGAATAAAGCAATACCTAAACCAAGTATCAATAAAACAATTAAGTTAATTAACATTGTGAATGATACATAGTGAGTCCAGATAAAACAAACGCCTAGAACAATTAAAGCAGTGCTTAAGAATAATTGGCTGAATGTGATTTGTTTTGATTTTGCAAGGCTAATGATATTTAAAATCACTAAAACACCACCAGCGACTAAGCAGCCGATACCAAAATATAAATCAAGAGCGCCAGCACCGACAACAGCGATGATGATGCCCATGACAATTAAGATAACGGCGGCGATAATACTTGCAGTTTTTTCTTTCATTTTAATAACTCCCTTTATAGATAACTTATATTCTAGAAGAATATTTCTAAGTTGCAACAAAAAACCTCTCATTGAGAGGTATTTGTTGCTATTAGCCAAGTTTTAATCTCTTTTGGAAAACTTTATAACCATTCTTACTAGCGAATGACTTTAAGCCATAACCTGGTAAGTTGAAGGCAAAGCACGCTAAGGAACGATGTCTAATCTTGTTATAGAGTTTCTTATCGAGTCCTTTTAGTTCATCGAAGTATTCGTGGAACACTTTCCAACGTTTCTTTTTATCTTCTTTAGTGCCAACAATGGTCATAATGGTAATGCCACATATTGTCATTAACCATTTGAACATATATTTCTTTAAGTGTTTTGGTTGTTTGATGATTTCATCATACTTATAGGCTGTGAACATGATTTTGAACACTCTCATTTGTTGTTCATATCTCTTACACATTGTGCCATAGTTGACGGATTGATCCGCTCTACCGATGAAGTAATGATATAAATCAATATCGTGATAGAAGATTTTCTTCATGAATGGTAATGGTTGATATGCATAAATGTCATCAACATAGAAGGTATGGTTAGGAAGTTCCATCTTGGATTCTCTTAACTTAGAAGTTCTATACATTAATGAGTGCATTAAGAAGACTGTCTCTAATTTCACACGTTTCATATCTTCCCAAGCAATGATTTGTTCTGGTGGTAAGCATTTACGGTAATGCATGACAAATTGTGAATTGTCTGCAGCGTGTTCATAAACATAGTTTGTGATATATAAGTCAACATCAACTTTTTCTGCTTCATGACGTTTGATTAATTCAAGCATATCTAAAACATCTTTGGTTTCAATCCAGTCATCACTATCGACAACTTTAAAGAACATACCTTTGGCATTGCGGATACCCGCCATAACACCTGAACCATGTCCACCATTCTCTTTTTGAATAGCTTTCACGATTGTTGGGTATTTCTTTTCATATTCGTCAGCGATTTTTCCTGTGTCATCTTTACTACCGTCATTGACGATGATGACCTCAACATCTTCACCAGCGGCAACGAGGTTATCGATGCAGTGGCGCATGTAGTCTTGTGAGTTGTAGCAAGGAATTGTAAATGTAATGTATTTCATAATTCGTTATTAAACACGGCCCTTCAGCCTTAAAACATTATAGTAAAGTAGAATATTTATGCAAGTTACTTAGTTAAGAAGGTTCTCTACTAATTGAAGTGCCTTCTCTACTACCACGTCCATGTTGTAATAAGAATAGGTACCTAAACGACCACCGAAATGAATATGTGGATTTTGTTTGGCTAATTCTTGATATTTTAAGTATAGCACACTATTCTTCTCATTATTAAGAGGATAATATGCTTCGTCCCCTAAAGTCCAAGTCTTAGAGTACTCTTTTGTGATGACTGTCTTATTGTGCTTTTGTCCTGGTTCAAAGTATTGATGTTCCGCGATACGGGTATATGGCACTTCATATTCTGTATAGTTAACAACAGCATTACCTTGGTAATCAGGTTTATCGATGATTTCTTCTTCGAATCTAAGTGATCTCCATTCAAGAGCGCCTAACTTATAATCAAAGAACTTATCGATTTCACCGGTATAGATGATTTCATCTGCGAGAGCGTTTAATTCATCTTTATGTTCTAAATAATCAACACCTAATCTCACTTCAATGCCCTTAAGCATATTAGCAATCCATTTGGTGTAACCACCAATTGGGATACCTTGATAGATATCATTGAAGTAGTTGTTGTTATATTCATATCTCACTGGTAAACGAGTGATGATGAAAGGTGGTAGTTCATTACATGGTCTACCCCATTGTTTTTGGGTATAGCCTTTAATGAGCATTTCATAGATAGTTGTACCCACCATAGAGATTGCTTTTTCTTCAAGGTTTTTTGGTTCCTTAATATTCGCGGCTTTGATCTCTTTTTCGATACACGCCTTAGCTTCTTCTGGCTTATCCACTCCAAAAATTTGATGGAATGTGTTCATGTTGAATGGCATGTTATAGTACTTGCCTTTGTAATAGGCTAAAGGCATGTTAATGAAATCATTGAACTTGGCAAATTGATTAACATAGTCCCAGATTTCTTTTTTAGAGGTATGGAAGATATGTGGTCCATATTTATGAACTTGGATACCTTCAATTTCTTCTGTGTAGATGTTTCCAGCGATGTTATTACGTTTTTCCACCACTAAAACTTTATAGCCGCGTTTGTTTAATTCATGAGCGGCCACCGCGCCGAATAAACCAGCGCCAACAATTAAATAATCATAATTCTTTTCCATAGCCCTTATATTATACAACTTTTATATGAGTTTCCGCCAACTTTGATAGTCATTGTTGTTTTTCAATTGACAAGTTCGTTATCGAACTTTACAATTTTCTAGCATG
>CAMNMM010000038.1:0-6540 GCA_946544655.1 uncultured Caryophanales bacterium
TGTCATGAGTATCTCTAGATTTAAGAACTCACAAGATTTAAATAAAATCGGTTTTGAATTAGCAGAAGGCAAAAGAGTTAAATGGCTACCAGCGGACTTTAAAAAGAATGGTGGTTATGAAAAATCTTTAGATATAGTCCGTAAATATGGATTATATTTCCAACATTACTGTGGCTGTAAATTCTCAATTCGCACCACAAAAGAAGAACTGTAATTTATTACAATTTGCGCTTTTCAAAGTTTAATTAATAAAAAAGTATGCTATTATCTAGATAGATATTTTTTGTTATAAACATTCATAAAAAGAGATTTTTTATATTTTAATCAATTTTGGGAGACTTTGATTGTAGATAGAGGGGCGATGGTTATGGACAAAAACAAACGTAAAATTTTGATTGTTGAAGATGAATTTGTTAATCGCGAGATTTTGAAAAACATCTTGAAAGATGACTATGAAATCTTTGAAGCGGGAGATGGTGAAACCGCTCTTGAACTGCTCAATAGTAAAAAGAATAGTTTGTCTTTAATCCTTTTAGATGTATTTTTGCCTAAATTATCTGGCTTAGAAGTATTGAACATTATTGAATCGAATACTGAACTAAATAACATACCTGTTATCGTTTTAACAAGCGATAAAGAACTTGAAGTCCAGTGCTTACAATATGGTGCTTCTGACTTTATTTCTAAACCATATCCAGACTCCAGTATCATCAAAGCCAGAATTAATAGAGTGGTGGAGCTATTTGAAGATAGACAAACCATTAAATCCACTGAAAGAGATGCATTAACAAGACTTTATACCAAAGAATACTTTTATAAGTATGTTGCTGATGAAGATAAACTCAATCCAAATATCAATATGGACGCTATTGCGATTGGAATTAGATCATTCCACGCTATTAAAGAGCGCTTTGGCTCATCTTTTAGCGACAGTCTTTTAATCCGTTTTTCTAAACGCATAAAAAAACTTATGCCGAACATATTTGGGATGGTTTGCCATTTAGAAGCGGATACATTTATCATTTATTCAAGGCATGTCGATGATTATGAAAGTTTATTAAAAGAACTATCTATCGACATCTTTGTTGATAAAGAAAAGAAGACACCAATCAAAGTGCAGATGGGCATATATCAAAACGTTGATAAAAGTATTGATATTGATGTCCGCTTTGATAGAGCGAAAACCGCTCTTAACAAAATAAGAGATAGCGTTGTTAAAAATTACTTTATTTTCGATGATAAATTAAAAGAAAAAGAACTCTTTGAGGAAGAGCTAATCGAGTCTTTCCAAACCGCTATTGATGAGAAGCAATTTGTGATCTTTTATCAGCCAAAATTCAATATTCAAGGTGACACTCCAAAGCTTGTCAGTGCTGAGGCTCTTGTAAGATGGAAACATCCTCAAAAAGGTTTGATTTCTCCAGGCATTTTTATTCCTTTATTTGAAGAAAAAGGCCTTATTCAACAACTCGATTTATATGTCTGGAAAGAGGCTGCTTCTCAAATGAGAAAATGGCAAGAAAAATACCATAAGCATGTTCCTGTTTCAGTCAATGTTTCACGTATCGATTTATTCGATCCAACACTCGTAGAAACGCTCTTGGATATCGTTAAAGAAAACGGTTTAGAAACTAAAGATTTGTTACTTGAAATTACCGAATCAGCGTGCATTTCTGATGTTGATGCTATCATTGAAAAAACAAGTGCTTTAAGAGAGGCAGGATTCAAAATCGAAATAGATGATTTTGGTACAGGCTACTCCTCTTTAAGCATGATTAACAAGCTACCACTTGATGCTTTAAAGATTGATATGATTTTTATTCGTAATGCCTTTAGCAGTGGAAGCGATAACAAAATGATAAAGATTATTATCGATATTGCTTCGTATTTAAAAGTACCAACAATTGCAGAAGGTGTTGAGAGCAAAGAACAGGTTGCGGTTTTAAAAGAACTGGGCTGCGAAATAATCCAAGGTTATTATTTCTCTAAACCAGTGCCAAACGAAGAATTTGTGCCTTTTTTAACCGCGGAAAAATAAAGGAGAAACAATTATGCTTACCACTGAAGAATTAAGACAATACGGCGCGAATGTTGATGAAGGTTTAAAGCGCTGCGTCAATAACGAACAACTATATTTGACTTTAGTCAACCGCTTCCTCGATCAGAACACTTTTCCTGATTTAAAAGCGGCTATTCTAGACCATGATTTAGAGAAAGCTTTCCACATTGCTCACTCCTTAAAAGGTGTTATCGGAAACCTCTCTTTATCCCCACTTTATGACGTCATTTATCAGATGACAGAACTACTCAGAAACCGCACAGAAATGGACTATTCAGACTACATTCAAAGGTATGAGATGTCCTATTCCTTACTCGCTGCACTAAGGTAAAAAATCACCTAATTTTTAACACCAAAAATTCAAAAATTGACCAGAAAAAATGCACTTTTTGGTCTTTTTTGTTGAAAATTTTTTGTTTCGAAAACCATGTCACGTGTCCTTTATTTTAGTGCCTTCGCCCTTTATATATTTAAATTTATTTAATAAGTTGTTGACAGCGTATGCACACTCACGTATGATATTAAACGTTGACGGCTCGCGTTGACGTGCGAGGTTGCTGATACACCCACAGGCGTTGTCATGAAGGTGTATTCAGGTAATTCGCACTGAGAGAGTTAAAGTCAAAGCCTGATAGTGATAGGAGGAAAAACAATTCATGGCAAAAGCAACCACAATTAGGGTTCGTCTTAAAGCGTATGATCATGTCAACTTAGACTTAAGTGCTGAAAAGATCATCGCCGCAGCGAAAAACACAGGCGCCACAGTTGTTGGCCCAATTCCGCTCCCAACGGAAAAGCAAGTGTTCACCATTCTAAGAGCGGTTCACAAGTACAAAGATTCTCGTGAACAATTCGAAATCAGAACACACAAAAGAATCATCGATATTAAGAACTACCGCAAAGAAACTCTTGATTCCCTAAAGAATCTCGACTTACCAGCCGGTGTTGATATCGAAATCAAATTATAGGAGGTAAGAGTCAATGAAAGCTATTGTCGGTAGAAAAATGGGCATGACTGAAGTCTTCACTGAAGATGGCCAAATCTACGCTGTGACAGTCGTTGAAGTCTTACCAAACGTTGTCACACAAGTCAAAACTGTTGAAAAAGACGGTTATGCCGCTGTGCAAGTTGGTTATGAAGAATTAAAAGAATCCAGAGCCAACAAATGCGAAAAGGGAATCGCAAAGAAAGCCAATACAGTCCCACACCAAGTCCTTAAAGAATTAAAGGGCGATGAAATGACAGGCTACCAACTCGGTGATGTTATTAAAGCTGACATCTTCAAAGCTGGTGAAGTCGTCGATGTCATTGGCACAAGTAAGGGTCACGGTTATTCCGGTGTTATCAAACGTTGGAATCAAACCATTGGTCCAAAAGGTCACGGTTCAGGTTACCACAGAGGTCAAGGTACCTTTGCTAACAATGGTCGTTACAACCACGGCGTTATGCCAGGTAAACACATGTCCGGTCATTACGGTAACGAATCTGCAACAGTCCTCAATCAAATGATCGTCGCTGTTGATGCAGAAAAGAACTACATCTTAGTTAGAGGTGGTCTTCCAGGTGCACGTAAGTCAATCGTTGTCATTCGTAGCGCTATCAAAGATGTCAAACATCCAGAAGTTATCAAACCACTAATCGATCGCACTCCAGTTGCTGCTGAAACTCCAGCTCAAGAAGCTCCAGTCGAAGAAACACCAGCTACTGAAGCCGCAGAATAAGAACGGAAAGGAGAACAGTAATTATGGCAGAAAAGAAATCCGTCAGTGTTAAAGTCCTTAACATGGCTGGCGAAGAAGTCTCCAAGATGAACCTCAATGCTGAAATCTTCGGTATTGAACCACATCAACAAGCAATGTTCGACGCCGTTCAAGTAGAACAAGCTAACCAAAGACAAGCAACCGCTAAAACTAAAGTCAGACATGAAGTTAGTGGTGGTGGTAAAAAGCCATGGCGCCAAAAAGGCACAGGCCGTGCTCGTGCTGGTAGCAGCCGCTCCCCAGTCTGGGTCGGTGGCGGAACAGTCTTCGGACCAGTTGGAAATCAAAACTTCAAGATTTCCCAAAACAGAAAAGAACATAAACTTGCGCTCAAGTCCGCGTTAAGTTTAAAAACAAAAGATGGACTCTTAGTCATCGATGAAATCAGATTTGATGAAAAGAAAACCAAAAACTTCGTTAACTTCTTAGACGCTATCAAAGTTGGTGGTAAAGCTCTCGTCGTCGTCGATGAAATCACAGAAGAAATCTTCGCTAGCTCCCGCAACGTTGGATTCGCCAAAGTTGTGACAAGCGACAACATCAGTGTTCTCGACTTATTAAATGTCGATAACCTCGTGATGAGCAAAGCTAGCATTAAAACAGTTGAGGAGGCGTTAAAGTAATATGGCAGCCAAGAAGAAAACCGAAGCAGCAGCACGCTTCCCAAAAGCGACTGAAAAAGACTTCACAGTTATCGTTAAACCATTAATCACTGAAAAAACAATGGCCTTAATGCAAAACGAAAACAAGGTCACAGTCAAAGTGCTCGAAAGCGCTAACAAAACAGAAATCAAATTAGCGTTCGAAAGAATTTTCCAAGTCAAAGTTACAGACGTGAAAGTTCTTAACCAAAGAGCCAAGGACACAACCAGAGGCACCAGATATGCTGGCCGTATCTCTGGATTCAAGAAAGCGGTTGTTACCGTCGCTGAAGGCGAAGCAATCGACTTATTCAAAGAATAAGGCAGTTCACTTATTCAAATTATAGGAGGACAAAGTAATGTCAATTAGAACTTACAAGCCTACGTCTCCAAGCCGTAGAGCTATGACAAATTCGACATTCGGTGAAATCACTACATCCACTCCTGAGAAGAGCTTATTAGTCAGTTTATCCAAATCTGGTGGTAGAAATAACCAAGGTAAAATTACCTGCCGCCACATTGGTGGAGGTCACAAACGCAAATATCGTGTTATTGACTTCAAACGTAATAAAGATGGCATCCCAGCAGTAGTGAAGACAATCGAATACGATCCAAACAGAAACGCAAGAATCTGCTTACTCAGCTACGCTGATGGCGAGAAGAGATACATTCTCGCACCAAAAGATATCAAACTCGGTTACAAGATTATGTCTGGTGAAGAAGTTGATATCATGCCTGGTAATGCCTGCTTACTTAAAAACATTCCAGAAGGTACATTAGTTCACAACATCGAATTAGTTCCTGGTAGAGGTGGCCAATTATGTAGAGCCGCTGGTGCTTACGCTCAAGTGTTAGGTGCTGAAGGTAAATATGTTACCCTCCGCTTAATGAGTGGCGAAGTTCGTAAAATCTTAGGAACATGCCGTGCGACAATCGGTACAGTCGGTAATGAAGACTGGAACCTTGTCAATCTCGGTAAAGCCGGTAAAACAAGATGGGCCGGCATCAGACCTACCGTCCGTGGTAGTGTCATGAACCCAAACGATCACCCACATGGTGGTGGTGAAGGTAAGTGTCCTGTTGGTCGTGATGCACCAAGAACCCCATGGGGCAAACGTGCATTAGGCGTCAAGACAAGAAACAATAAGAAAGCCAGCGGCAAATTAATCGTTCGCCGTAGAAATGGCAAGTAATCGCGAAAGGAGATAGAAAACATGGCAAGAAGTTTGAAAAAAGGCGCATTCGTCGATGCTTCCTTAATGAAGAAAGTCGATGCATTAAACGCTGCTAACAAAAAAGAAGTCATTAAGACTTGGTCACGCCGTTCTACCATCTACCCATCATTCGTGGGTCACACATTCGCGGTTTATAACGGTAAAGAACACATCTCTGTCTATGTCACAGAAGATATGGTCGGACACAAATTAGGTGAATTCTCCCCAACAAGAAAATTCACTGGACATACAGGCCACACAGCTGAAGATAAAGCAGCTGCCGCCGGTAAATAGTAGGAGGGACTGATACATGGCAGAAACAAAGAAAACAGCTGCTAAGAAAACAACCAAAAAGGTTGCTGAACCAGTAGTTGAAGAAGAAAAAGTTGAAGCTCCTGTTGAAGAAGCTCCTAAAGCTAAAAAGACAGCCGCTAAGAAAGCCGCTGCTCCAAAAGCTGAAAAGAAAGCCAAAGAAGAAAAGAAACCAGAAGCTCCTAAAAAGCCAATGCCAACAGAAGCTAGAGCCATCGCGAAGAACGTCCGCGTTACTCCACGTAAGGTTCGCTTGGTTATCGATCTCGTCAGAGGCTTACCAGTTAAACAAGCGTTAGGTATCTTAGATAACCTTAACCGTGCCGCTAGCGAGCCAGTCATGAAATTAATCAAGTCTGCAGCCGCTAACGCCACCAACAACTTCGGTATGGATGAAGATGCATTATACATCGCTCAAATCTATGCCAATGATGGCTTAAGAATGAAGAGATACTTACCAAGAGCTAAAGGCTCAGCCTCAGGCTTGGTCAAACGCAGCAGCCACATCACAGTTGTGGTCAAGATGAGATAGGAGGAAAACATCAATGGGTCA
>CAMNMM010000039.1:0-6504 GCA_946544655.1 uncultured Caryophanales bacterium
AAAGGTAATAAACCAACAGAAATATATAACAATTGCGGTTTTGAAGATTACTCCACCTTCTACCGAAACTATATCAAAATTGTGGGAAAAGCCCCTTCTTTAGGAGGAGCTCTAACAATACCTAGTTCCGATGTCGAAACAAACTAATTTTCATTAACTATTGGAATACTGATTTTAATAGAGAACAAACCATCTTTAGCGGATAAAGATGTTGTGCCATGATATTTATCAATAATATAGGTAATACTTTTAATACCGTATCCGTGTTTTGATTTATTGCGTTTTGAAGTTTCGATACTGCTTTCATTGATGATGCGAATGTCACCACTATAGAAATTACTTTCTTCAATAAGAATGACACCATTAGATTCGCTAATTGTTAAAGAAATAAATCTCTTTTCTTTTTCAAGCATCTTAGAAGCTCTAATAGCATTATCCATGATGTTACCAAAAACAGAATATATTTGAGTTGGTGTCATCATCGTTAGTTTTTGCGCTCCCGCCATACAAGTGAACTTGATGTTATTTTGACGACACTGTAGTGACTTTTCACTTAAAACAATATCTAAAACATCATTACCAGTCTTAATTGTGGAATCATAGAAAATAAGGGCTTCCTTTAATTCCTTCATATCTTGTTCGTTAATCTTATCTTCCACTTTGTTTAATATCTTTTTCAAATCATGGACTTTAGTGTTGATGGCTTCCATGTTTGTTTTAAGATTTTCAAATTGGGCTTTTTCTTGGTGCAAGATTTCTTTGATGACTAAATAATCTTGATCTTTTTTGCTCATTTCAAAAATGCCAGAAACAATTGCTAAAATAAGAATGCAGAATGTGCTAACAAACACTTTTAAAATAACGCTTAAAGCAAAGCTTTCTTTTTCAAATAATCTTGAGACACATATAAAACCATTAATAAGGACGGTGAAAACAATACCAACAATAGCCACTTTTCTTCTGGTTGGTTTATCATCACTAAATGGTTTTGCAGTTTTTCTAAACAAGAAAACTATCAAGGCCATAATAGCAATGATGATTATAAAGTATAATAAGAACTCCCAACCTTGTAATTCCGCTGTTTCTTTATGGAATAAAGATATGGTTTGAGTGTCATTGATACCAAAAATATTTTGTATTAACGGATATGTTTTATTAGCGATATGATGCGCACATATCCCACAGCACCACAAAAGAACAAACTCCGCCACGCTTTCGTTGTAGCAAAGCAAGATGATGCCAAACAAAGAAGAATAAAGATTGTAGTAACAGAATAGACGAAGCGGAATGGCAAATGCATTACCCGCGCCTAAGGTGTTCAGCATACCAAGGCCAAAGGCAAGAAAAATGCCGGCGATAAAGCAAAGCACCACTCTTAGAAAGAATAGCTTTCTACGTCTCTTACCAAAAGTAAAAGCGAATACAGCAATAAAAGAAAAAATAAAAGTTAACACAAATGAAAATACTTCATATGCGTTTTCGCTACCAATCACACTAACAATCCACTCAATCATGTTCTTTATGCTCTTTGAATTGTTTAAATTTTGCTAAGAATTCTTTTTTTCTTGGATGAGATATTAATAATCGATCTTCCCCAACCACCACTTCGTATTCTTCAATAGCAGATGCATAAGCTAGATTAACCAAATAACAGTTATTACATCTAGCAAATGGCTGGTCTTTAAGTTGACTTTCAACACTTCTAATGGTCATGTATTGGCGATATATACCACTTGTGGTATGAATTTCACAGTGATGACTAATTACTTCAATATACATGATTTCAGAAGCATCGAGCTTTTTATAGCCATTTCTTGTTTTAACAGTTATGGAAGGAGTATTAGTCTTATGCAGTTTTTCAATGGCTTTACTTATTTTTAATACAAATTCGTAATACTCAATTGGTTTGACTAAATAGTCGGTTGCTTCAACTTCATAACCTTTGATGGCAAATTGCGTTGTGGATGTCACAAAATAAAGGATAAAGTTAGAATCTTTTTCTCTTAATTTATGCGCGGCATCAACCCCATTAAGATAAGGCATTAGAATGTCTAAGAAGACGATATCAAATTGACCTTTAAAGTTATCAACAAAATTAACAACATTATCAAATGTTGAAATTTCAAAGGCCATATGCTCATTTTCGGCGTAGCGGTTTAAATAATCGACCAGCCTTAAAATGCATTCTTTTTCGTCATCGACAATAGCTATCTTAATCATGTACTAATCATTTTATCATAGTAAACGATATAGCGCTATTTTATTTATTGTTGTGCTTTTTTAAGTTTTTTCTTTTTAACAGCTTTAACAATAATAATTGGTAGACCGACAAATATAAATCCAATTAACGCTAAAAATAACACTAATACTACTATTGTCATTGGAAGTGGGTTTTTAACTTTAAACTTAGGAGGTTCGCTAGCTTGATATTTATCTTTATCGATTGTTAAACAGTATTGGTTTTCTCCAATTGAAACAATATCTTCCGCGTTTGGCTTTTTAATATTTAAGCCTGGTCTAGCATATGTGCCACCGGTAAAAAAGACGTTATCACTATTTTGGATAAAATCCATTAGCCAGCCATTAAAGAAGATAAAGCCTACGTCATTTGGGAATGTATCGATGTGTGGGGACCTTAACCAATAGCCTTCTGATTCTTTATGATATGGAGCAATGCGGTCTTCTTCTTTAGCTAAGCCATATTTCTCTGTGCATATTTCTTCCGCTGATAAAAAGAATAAGTGATCACCATCTAAAGCATTTTCTTCTGGTTTAAAATCAACATATGGCCCTTTTTCTACACCAAAAGGAGCGTGAATAGAAAAAGATTCATCGCTCTTATAAGTAGGAATAATCCATTCTTTTTCTTCATCGCTAAAATGGGTGTCATAAAAACTTTCACACCACTTTTTGGCGTTAGAGCCTTGATACATATTACTAGTTGGTTTATTTTCAGTGCGGAATTTTAAAGCTTTACCATTATCCGACACTAGGGTCTCACAGAGTAAAAACATCCCTTCTTCACCAGTACTAGTCTTTTCATTATCAAGTATTTTAAATCTCGCGGTAAAACGCGATTTATCATCGGTAATTCCTAAATAAAATATGTCACCTTTTTTAAGTGTGGTTTCACTCGCTAGATTAAAAGAAGGGATTAATGATAAAAGTAAAAATGGTAAGGTTATTAACGATTTCATTTTGAAACTCCTAATTAGTTTTTTCTAAAGCTTCAACAAAATAAGGCGACCACCACTGTAAATAGCCTGCTTTTTTAGGGTGAATTGGATCTTTCATCGCCCAGTTATAGTAACTATCACTAGCGGTGTTATTAAAATCAACATCGTTATATAGATCGATAATGCGGACTTGATAATCGACTTTTTTATTCCACTTGATAGCGATTTGTTTAACATCGCTCACTAAAGAAGCGTAGTTTGAACCAGGGGGATTGTTACTTTCTCTTTTGGTTTTGTCTTTACCATCTTTGAAATAAGCACCACTATAGAAGTAAATTGGACAATTCCAAGTCTTATGGACATAGGAAATAATATATTCCACTCCACCTAGAGTAGTTTTTAAATCAAAGTTTTCATAATCTTCACTAATAACACCTCTTTTAGAGTTATTTCCTGGTGTAGAATCATTCGTGGATATTTGGCAAATAAAGCCATCAATCTTTGTTTCTTTGTTAAAGATTTCACTATTAGTTAGGCGAGACGTGTATGATTTTTCTCCACTTTTGATATTGGCATTATCGCAGAGTAATGTGGTACCGCTTACTGCATCTTTAAAGCACTTTGCTCCTGTTAGAGAACCAACATATTCAGACATGCTAAATCCTTCTGATTCGTGTCCATAAGTAACAGAAGAGCCCAACCAATAAAATGTTTTATCTTTTAACGAAGAATCATTAGCCATCACATTTATTGGATCAAATGCCGCATCGTTAGCGTCTTTTTCATCTAGATGAATATCATTTAACAAAGTATATTTAACTTCTTCTTTATTAATTTTAATGGTAGGATCATTAACTTCTATATTTGAAGCTTGATTCCCACAACTAGTTAAAAACATAGTTAAAACAAGCTGAACTATCTTTTTCATGCTTATTTCTCCCAACTATAGTTATTGCTTTTAGCGTGTAATTTATATTCTTCTGGGAATTGATTTACTTTAATAAATGAAGCACTATCACTGACATTATTAGAAACGGCTCTGACTTTGATTTCACCTTCGACTTTAACTTTGAATTTAAAGACATATTGACCGGCTTTTTTGGCCACTAATTTGTCGTTAACATATAGTTCGACTTCGCTTTGGTTAGAATAGACTTTTAAAATCATGTTCTTTTTGTTTCTCTTTTGGAAGCGCTTACCACAAATATGAACAAATGGTTCTTTGCTCCAATAGGCTTTACAAATATAGAAGGAATCTTTTTTAGTTTTATGATCAAAAGTCACTAAACCCTTATGGTTAACACCTGGGTCACCACCATGGTTTCTTCCATCGCTACCAAAATCAAACATGTTCCAAATATGGGTGGCCCAGAAATATGGCCTTTTAGCGTAGAATCTTAACATGTATTCATGATAATCCGCTTGATATTCTTCAGTGGAGTCACCAACATGAGGATTGTTACTATGAAGATTAATCATCGCTTCCGCGCCATATTCAGACATACCAACTGGATATTTCTTATTAAACAAACGATAGAAACCAAACCATAATTTGTTTAAGAATTTAAATGGCACGTACCAGCCAAAATATAAATTCCATGAAACAACATCAGTAATCTTTGAGACTTTATTGAACGGGCCACACATGCTAAAGCACGCCATTGTGGTTAATCTTGTCTCATCAAGTTCATGAGCGATTTCATTAAGCTTTTTATTTTCTTCTAAATAGGCTTTGACACGACCTTTTTTGAACATTGTTATTTCATTAGAAATACCCCAAGTAACAATTGAAGGATGATGGTATTGTTGAATAATTAATTCTTTTAATTGTTGTTCAATATTATCGTTTCCGTTTTCTAGATGCTTAGAAATATATGGCACTTCCGCCCAAATGATGAAACCTAACTTATCGCATAAATCTAAAGTGTAATCATCGTGTTGATAATGGGCTAGTCTAATCGTATTAGCGCCGATTTCTTTAATAAGCGCTAAATCATCTTCATGGTGCTTTTTACTAACAGCGTTGCCTACATCTTTTAAATCTTGATGACGGCAGACACCTCTTAAAGGATAGGATTTGCCGTTAAGGAAAAAGCCTTTATTTGGATCAACTTTAAAATATCTAAAGCCAACATTTTTAGTGATTTCATCCAAAAGATTATCGTTTTCATCTAACAATGATATTTTGACTTCATATAAATATGGATCTTCTAATCCGTTCCATAAATGAACATTATTAATGAGGATGTCACCATTTCCAAAAGAGATACCAACTTGATTTTGATTATGATCAAATAAAGTAACCACTACATGACCTTGACCTATGACATAAGGAACAACGTTTAAAACACCTTTATCTCCATCAACTATCGCAGTAATCTTAGCGCCTGGTCCCCCGTAATAATCTAAATCGAAATGATTTTTATTGACGTAAATTAGATTAACATCGCGATATATGCCACCATAAAAGGTGAAGTCAGCTGTTTGAGGATAAACATGGTCATTTTCCTTATTGTCCACTAAAACGTAAAGGTCTATTTTATGATCTTTTATATAGTCAGTAACATTGACTCTAAAAGTGGAATACCCGCCATCATGATGGGCTACTTCTTTTTGATCAATATAGATTTTGCAAGAAGAATTAACACCGTTAAATTCTAAATAAACTAATTCATCTTCTTTTAAAGAATCGATATCGATAACTTTATGATACCAACATTCACTTCTATAATAATCCATGCCTCCGTCTTGCCCATCAATATTGTTCCAAGTATGAGGAAGATTGATTTTTTCCATTTCTAAAGCAGGGACATCTTGTATGGAACAAGAGCATTTGCTAAAAGACCAATTATTATTGATATTAACTATTTTTCTCATAATAACTCCCTTGATAAACAAGAAGAGACCACCATTTAATAATGATGGTCAGTTCTTAATAATTTATTGTTGAACTTTTTTTCTTTTAATAAAGTGGAGAGCGATTAATACACCAAAGGCTAATGTGCCAGCCCCACAAACACCAATAGCGGAATAAACAACAATCATATACCATGGTTGAACAATTTTAATTGTCGCATTACCAATATTCATTGCGCGTGAATTAGCAATTGAATAAGCGATGCGTTTGGTGGCTTGTTGGCAAGCATTAACGACGGCAGGATTATTGCCATAAGGGGTTAATAATGCTGTGCCATTACCATCCCATAAGTCTTGTCCCGCTAAAACACCCATAACGTTATGCATGTAAGTAGCGCTAACTGAGCAGTCTGTAATGGCTGCGCCTTTCATACCCCATTCATCTCTTAAGATGCCAGTCATTAAGCCGTGA
>CAMNMM010000040.1:0-6476 GCA_946544655.1 uncultured Caryophanales bacterium
GCCATCGCGATGAATATTTGCGAACCAGGTCAGGACAGGAATGTAGCAGCCTTAAGTATTATGTTCATGTGCGGTGGTTTATTAATATGGGTGAAGACATTGAATTCATGAAAGAGGCTTTAAAAGAAGCCGAACTAGCTCGTTTAGAAGATGAGGTACCAATTGGTTGTGTCATTGTTAAAGATGATCAAATCATTGCAAGAAGTCATAACCAAAGAGATAAATCTCATAATCCTTTAGGTCACGCTGAAACATTAGCGATTAAAAAGGCTAGTGAAGTAGTAAATGATTGGCAGTTAGTGGACTGTTCGTTATACGTGACGATAGAGCCATGTATTATGTGTTCAGGAGCAATTATTCAATCTCGTATCAAAAGAGTGGTATATGGTGCTCCTGATATCAAAGGTGGGGCATTTGGCTCATCAATTAATATCTTAGAAGCTAGTAATATCAATCATCGCCCAGAAGTAGTTAAAGGTGTTCTTGAAAAAGAGTGCGCAGATATCATCAAAAACTATTTCAAAAGTAAAAGAAGATAAATAGTTATAAAATAAACTTGGAAAATATATCCAAGTTTTTTTATGATGTATGTAGGCGTATGAGTAATAAAATAAATAATCCATTTGCGTTTATAAAGCTTTCACAAGCCACGACAGTTTGTTTCGATAAAGAAAACGCTCTTTGTGATGGCGAATTAATTATCAAACAATTAGTGATCTTAGATGAAAAGAATGATGAATCAGAAATATCACAAATTATTTCTAATGTTTTAAACGCGGTTGATGAAAGAAATCCTTTATGGAACGCTCTTAAGAAACAATATGATTTCGCCCAAAGTGCGGAAGTAAAGAAAGTCCATTCATTTGATTATGAAACCCGCTCAATGGGGGTGACTTTTAAAAGTGGAAAGACTTATATTATTGGCTTAATCGATAACATCTCCATTAAAAACAAAGAATCCATTCTTAAAAGATGTGAAGAATATATTAAACAAGGACAAGATGTTTATGTTCTTGCTCAAAGCTTTGTTGAAAATTTAAATGATTTAGAAGCAGTAGCGTTAATCATCACTAAAGAACATGTTAGAGAAACAATGAAATCAGCGATTGAATGGTTAAATGAACGTAAAGTTAATATCAAAGTTCTTTCTCGTGATAGCCTTCTTAAAGCCTCTAATATTGCTTATGATGCTGGGGTTAAAAATGTTAATAGACAAGTATCTTTTGGAAATGTGGTTATTGGAGAAGTTGAAGGAAACGTTGATAAATATGTTGTTTTCGCTGATGCTTGTAGAGAAGAAAAAAATGCAATTATTGAAGCGTTAGAAAATAAAGGTGAAAAAGTTATTTATATTAACGAAGACTTTGATGATTTTTCAAAATCACTAAAAGAAAGTAATAGAATAAACAACAACTTACACAGAGCAGGTCTATTCCTAATTACTAAAGTCATCCTAGCAGTATTCCTAACCATAATGTTATTAATTGGCTACAACACTAAAGCATTTGATAATCCTTTTGGCTTATATCGTTATTTTGTGATGGACGCTCTTATTGATGTAGTGGTGGTTATCTTACTAATGATTGATAAAGGCCGTAATGAAATTAAAGGTAAATTCTTATTTAATATCTTAAAGATATCCTTACCAGGAGCTTTTATGATGTTTATTGCCGCATTAACAATATTCATCCTCTATACAATGCAACGTAATGATATCGTTAGTTTTGGTATCTATGATGTTAATACTGCGATTGCAATGAGTATGATTGCTTTCACTGCTTTGAGCATTCCTATTTTATATAAGATTTGTCATCCTCTTAATAGATATCGTAGAGTCATAGTCATCGTAGTAGCGTTTATCGCTATTATTTGCCTAGTGACTTCTGCTATTATTTCTTACACATCTCATAAAGCTGATCCTTTATTTGGTGTGCCATTTATGGAAATGAATGGACCAACATATTTAATAACCACAATTATTGTGATTGTGTTAATCGGTTTATATAGCGCTTTATATCAAATTTTTGGAAAGGGAGAACAATATGAAGATTAATCCAGAAGTATTAGAAGCATTAAAAAATAATAAGCCAGTCGTGGCGTTAGAAAGCACAATTATTAGCCACGGTATGCCTTATCCTAAGAATGTTGAGACCGCTTTAAAGGTTGAAGAAGTCATTAGAGCACATGGCGTAGTACCTGCTACTATTGGCATTATCGATGGTGAACCAATCGTTGGTATGACACCTGAAGAAATTGAACAATTTGGTAAGAATAAGAATATTGGTAAAGCAAGTAGAAGAGACTTACCAGTGGTGTACGCTAAAAAGTTATGGGCGGCCACAACAGTATCTTCCTCAATGATTCTTGCTAACCAAGCTGGTATTGAAGTATTTGTTACTGGTGGTATTGGTGGTGTTCATAGAGGGGCTGAAGATTCAATGGATATCTCCGCTGATTTACAAGAATTATCTAAAACTAATGTCACTGTCGTTTGTGCGGGTGCTAAAGCAATCTTAGATTTACCACGTACTTTAGAATATTTAGAAACAATGGGCGTCCCAGTATTAGGCTATCAAACAAAAGAATTGCCAGCCTTCTATAGTAGACACTCTGGTTTAAACGTTGATTATGAAATAAAAGATCCTAAAGAAGCTGCCTCTATCATTTATGAAAAGAGGAAAAATAATCTTCAAGGTGGTATATTAATCACAAATCCAATTCCTCAAGAATTCGCGATGGATGATAATATAATAAATAACGCTATTGAAAAAGCGTTAAAAATGGCTGATGAACAAGGTGTCAAAGGCAAAGATATTACACCATTCTTATTAAAAACAGTCGTGGAATTAACAGGTGGAGAATCATTAGAAAGTAATATCCACTTAATCCTTAATAACGCCGCTGTTGGTGCAGAGATAGCTAAAGAGGTTGCTAAGAAGTAGTGAAAACCGAACATCGTTTTGCAGAAGCATTAAAAAACATGATGTCAGAAATGCCACTTGAAGAAATATCTGTGGCGGCTTTAACGCGCCGTTGTAGAGTCAATAGGCAGACTTTTTACTATCACTTCCATGATATTTATGACTTACTCGCATTAGTGTTCCTTAATGAAACTATTCCAGGAATTGACGCTGTTAACCATTCTGAAGAAATGGCGATCGCGATATTTGATTATTATTTAAAGAATGAAAGATTCATTGATGAAACACTTAACTCCGCAGGTAAAGATCTATTTGTCGAATTTATTTATAATACCTGCTATAAATGCTTTACTAAGTTCATTAATAATATCGCTGAAAGTAAAAGAATAAGCGCTAACGAGAAAAAGAATATCGTTCGCTTTAGAGCGTTTGCCTATTCAAACAGTATTGTTTATTACTTATCGACACATAAGAGCAAAACATTAAGTGGTTTACTAGCCTGTTTCTGTTTTGAAAACGATGAAAATATGCGAAAAGAAATATTAGATTTACTAGATTATAGATGGAGGACTAATAGACATGATTGATTTTGATTTTGTCAGTCCCACGAAGATTTACTTTGGTAACAACAAAGAAGAATTAATTGGGCAAATCTGCTCACAAGGTGGATATAAAAGAGTTTATATCGTTATTGGTCAAGGTTCTGTTAAAAGAAACGGTCTTTTAAGTAGAGTCACTGAATCACTTGATAAAGAAGGTATCAAATACCAAATCTTAGAAGGCGTTAGACCTAATCCAACAATTGATTTGTGCCACAAGGGTATTGAAGAAGCCCGTATTTTTGCCCCTAACTTAATACTTGCTATCGGTGGTGGATCAGTTATTGATACCGCGAAAAATATTGCGGTTGGTTATTTCTATTCTGGTAATTCTTTTGATTTCAATTTACATATCGCTAAACCAAAGAAAGCCTTACCAATTGGTGTGATTTTAACTATTGCTGCTTCTGGTAGTGAAGCATCTAATTCTTGCGTTATCCAAGATGATGAAAAACAAATCAAGATGGGCTTTAATGATGATATTGTTAGACCAGTATTTGCGATTGAAAATCCAAAACTCACATATAGTGTTTCTAGAGTACAAACAGCGTATGGCATCGTTGATATCATGATGCATACTTTAGAAAGATATTTCCATACATCCAGTGATAATGAACCAGCGGATGGATTTGCTGAAGCTTTATTAAGAAGTGTTATTAAAGCCGCGAAAGTAGTGGATAAAAACCCTACTGATTATGACGCAAGAGCGGTCTTAATGCTCATGTCATCTTTATCACACAATGGTTTAACCAGTATTGGTAAGAAGATGTTACTATTTGTCCATCAAATAGAACACGCTGTGTCTGGTGTCTATCCAGAAGTTGCTCACGCTGCTGGTTTATCAGTCTTATTCCCAGCTTGGGCTAAATACTATGTTAATTACGATGTCGATAAATTTAATAAACTAGCCATGAATGTCTTTGATTTACATAAAAAAGACAAAATGGAAAACGCTAAAGCGGGCATTAAAGAAATCGAAAAGTTATTCAAATCTTTAGATATGCCTTTAACATTTAAAGAATTAGGTATTAAAAATGTTGATATTAAGCGTATAGTTAACATTGTGACGAATAATGGCACTAGAGTAATTGAACACCCTAAAAAGAACATGGATTCTGAAGTGGTGCAAACAATTATTGAAAGCTGCCTATAGGAGGAAATCTTCATGAAAAAAGAAGATGTATTAGGACTAATTATTTATTTAGTAATCATTGCCTTAGCGATTGTCTTTGGTATTACTGTTTTACAAGCGCATAATGCTGAAAGCGCTCTTAATGGTGTTTGGAATGGCTTTGCCTATATTCTTTATGTCGCTGGAGCGGTTATCTTAGGCGCAATATTTAATGCTTGCTTATATGAATTAGGACACGTATTAGGCGCTAAAGTTGGTAAATATGAAATCTTAAGTGTCACAATCCTTGGTTTATGCTTTTATAAAGAAGAAGGTAAAAGAAAAGTCCGTTTTGCTTCTTTTGATGGTTTAACTGGTGAAACTAAAATTGTTCCAAAGAAAGGAATGGAAGATAAAGCAAACCCATACCCATATCTCTTATTTAGTTCTTTATTCTTCATCATTGAAGCAATTGCAGTCATGGTGGTTTTCACCTTATTTAAGGATTCTAGTAATAAAGCTTTAACAGATGTTGCTTACTTTGTTCTCACTGTTGGTGCGATTGGTTTAGTTATCTTAGTTTATAACATCTTACCTTTCCGTATTGATTCCATTACTGATGGCTATCGTTTAACAATGGTTTCTAATCCTAAAAATAGAGCCGCTTTTAATGAACTCTTAAGAGTGGAATATGAAATCCAACAAGGTAATCATGATGTTGAAGTTAAAATCTTTGATGAAATCACTAACTTCACCGCTGATCTTAACTTAAATAAAGTCTATGCTTTATTGGATAAAAAAGAATATAGCGCTGCAGAAGAAATCTTGGATAAGATTATTGCCGCGAAAGATAGTGTTGACGGTAAAGTTTATATTCGCGCTAGAGCGCAAAAGATTTATATCAACTTAATTACTAGAAATTTAGAAGAAGCTAAGGCTTATTACGATAAAGAAGTACCAGTTTCTGAAAGAAGAGAAATCTCTAATGATGTTTCTATGGCGTCAATTCGTGCTTACTTATTAATGTCTGGCTTATTAGATAAATCTAGAAGTGAATGTATCATTGCATTAAATAATGTCTATCGTGCATTCAAACACACTCCTAAAAATAGACAACAAACTGAAATCACATTATTTAACGAAGCATTAGATAGAGTTTGTACAGCCCATCCAGATTGGGAATTAGATGGCTACAAGCTTCAAGTTGCGGAGAAATAAACACAAATATACTAGATGAACGAAAAAGCGCCTCGACAGGCGCTTTTGATATATCTATTAATGATATAAATAGATTGGAACAGATGGAGCACTCTTATAACCACAGAATGAACCATTGTAATATTCTAAATAAACATTAGTGGAATTAGTGGCGTTCTTCATCACAAATCCATTGTTGGATGTCGTGATAGTCCACGATAAGCTACCGCTATTAGTAGGAGTAGTGCCTAAGCCAATGCTATAGTGGCTGCCATCATAATAAGCAAATATGTATTTACCATTCTCTTTATTTTGAATGTAGTAATTTCCATCTGTTTGCTTGATGAACTTATAGTATTTCAATGTAGCACCGTCATTGGCGATCAATTTGGTTTTATCATCATTCACTGAACAGCCGATTGGTTTAATATACCAAGGAAGAGTGCTGGATTTAGCTTCGTTATCCATCGCAAAGTATGAGAATGATGTCGCGGAGTCGCTTGATGCTATAACATAGTTATTACCATCTAAGTTAGCAAGTGAGCTTTCTCTATCTAAACCATTGGTGAAATCGCTTGGATCAGGTGGGATTTCTCCACCGATTAAACCATTGTTATTCCAAATATAAGAAGCATATTCTGGATGATC
>CAMNMM010000041.1:0-6423 GCA_946544655.1 uncultured Caryophanales bacterium
TTTCTAATTTTTGATAAAGACTTATTACTTTCTCTGATTAATTGATTTTTAAGTGAGAAAAGTAATGCTTCTTCATATTTTAAATGACGAAGAGCTTGTTGAATTTCTTGGTAGCTCTTAGGATGATGTGCCCAATTAAGAGCCTGTTCTTTATTAACTAAACGATATTTCTTTAAATAATCATAAGGAACGAGCGAGAAGATTTTTCCTTCTAATTGTTTTAAACTCTTCTCCGCGAGATTTGCGAATAAATAGTTTTGGAAATCACGTGGAAGAGAATAAACTGGCTTTAACCTCTCTTCAAGTGGCACTTCACCTTTAATCATTTTCATACCATCGACTTCATTTCTTTTAAGATTGAACGTTCCGATGATGGAATATTCTTCATCAATTTTCACCGTTTTAGCGAGGTATGGTTGATTAAAGAAAACGATTTTATAGTACTTTCTATTTCGACTCATGAAGTCAAAAGTAAGAACAGTCACACTCCTAGAAGGCACCACTCTTGGAACAGAAATTACCTTGCCTAAGAGGACCACTCTTTGTTTATCTTGGATATTAGTTTCATCGGTATAGGAATAATCATCATAACGATGTGGTAAATGATTAATCACATCGTAATATGTGAAAATACCCATTTGTCCTAATAAATAATTCAAACGTGGAGACTTAGTAAGTTTTTCCATAAATTAATTATGAATAATTCTATTTCTAATGCCAATAAAAAACCTCATCTTTATTAAGATAAGGTTATTTACTTTAGATGAAAGAATTATCTTTTTACTCGGCCACTAGCGTCCCCATTAGCAAGAGCTTTAACTTCTTCTAATGATACGAGATTGTAATCACCTTCAATAGAATGTTTCAAACAACTAGCAGCAACAGCAAATTCAATCGCGTCTTGATCTTTATAAGAATTTCTTAAAGCGTAAATTAAACCCGCTCCAAAGGAATCACCACCGCCGACTCTATCGACAATATGAATAGCGTATTTCTTTGAGAAATAGGCTTTTCCTTCTTTAGCATTGTAAAGCATAGCAGACCAATTGTTATCGTTAGCGGAAATTGATTCTCTTAATGTGATAGCCACATATTTAAAGTTAAATCTTTGGCATAATTGTTCCGCTACTGAAACATAGCCTTCTTTATTTAATTTGCCAGTATTAATATCAGTGTCTTTAGCTTCGATAGCAAAAACATCTTTCGCATCTTCTTCGTTAGCGATACAAATATCAACATATTTGCAAAGTTTGCTCATTGTTTCATTAGCTTCTTTATTAGACCATAATTTCTTTCTAAAGTTGAGATCGCATGAAACGACAATGCCTTTTTCTTTAGCGGCTTTGCAAGCCTCTAAAGTTATTTCCGCTACTTCTTTAGATAAAGCGGGAGTAATGCCTGTAAAATGAAACCAATCGGCATCATTGAAAATATCATCCCAATCAAAATCTTCTTTTTTAGCTAAGGCAATCGAAGAATAAGCGCGGTCATAAATGACTTTACTCGGTCTTTGAGAGGCGCCTTTTTCACAGTAATAGATGCCAACGCGGTTACCACCTCTAATAATGTGAGAAGTGTTAACACCATATTGTCTCAAACTATTAATAGCCATTTGGCCAATTTCATTATTTGGAAGTTTACTAACAAAGCTGACATCTTGATTGTAATTCGCTAAAGAAACAGCGACATTAGCCTCAGCTCCACCAAAGGTGGCTTCAAATTTGTTTGATTGGATAAATCTTAAATAGCCTTCTGGGGCTAATCTGAGCATTAATTCACCAAATGTGACGACTTTCATTATTTATTACCTCCAATAATTTCTAAGGCACGTCTTGTCTTATTTTCAATTTCTAAAGGATTTCCTTTCATCATCCAACTACCACCGACAGCGATAATTTTATTAAACGCTAAATATTCATTAACATTTTCTTCATTGATGCCACCCGTCACCATCACTTCAATTTGTGGGAAGGCTGAACATATAGCTTTTAAAGTTTTAACACCGCCTAAATTACTTGCTGGGAAAAACTTAACAACATTAATACCTAAATCAAGCGCTTGCATAATCTCAGTTGGTGTAGCCACTCCTGGAATATAGGGGATATTATGCTTTTTGCATATTGCATCAACATTACTAGATAAACCAGGGCTAACAATGAACTTAGCACCACTTCTAATGGCTTTTTCACATTGTTCAGCGTTAATAACTGTACCCGCACCAATAAGGGCTTCTGGAAACTTTTTAGCAATTAAAGCAAGCGCTTCAGGAGCGCATTCAGTTCTAAAAGTAATTTCTGCAACTGGTAAACCGCCTTTAACTAAAGCTTCCATTGTTACTATAGCATCATCAACACTATTAATGACCACAACTGGCACTATTCTATAGTTTTTAATTTGTTCATAAATACTCATGTTCTATCTCCTTGTTTCTAATAATTTTTTAATGTTGTTATAGCAAATATCCTTAACAATTTTGCTTGCTTCTATTTGATCGTATTCACCTGCTTCTACTTTGTTAGCGACATAACTACAAAGAATTCTTCTAAAGAAATCAAATCGCACATAACTTGAGAATGATCGAGAATCAGTAAGCATACCCAAATTAGTGCCTAAAACAGCATATTCAGCAGTCAAATCAAGGTTTCTTTTGATGCCGTTTAGCGTGTCATTAAACCACCATGCAGCACCGACATAAATATGACGATAAGCACCACTGATGCACGCTAAAGGAGCAATGGTATTAGGATTTAACGAATAAAGAATAATTGTTGGTCGGTGTTCATCATCTAAACTATCTAAGAACTTAATTAAAGATTGATAATTAATTTCACTAGCGATGACATCAAAACCAGCATCAACTCCTACTTTTTGATACATGCTTGTATTGATGTTGCGTGTCACAGCAAAATGGAGTTGTACAACAATATTTCTTTTCTGATATTCTTGCATTAAGAAATGTAAAAGATAGCCAAATAAACTGTCTTTTTCTTTTTTATCTAAAGCATCTCTATTAATAAATAAACGCTTTGCTTCTTCATCGCTTGCAATATCATTAGGGAAATCTAAAAAGCCATGGTCAGATATCTTACAACCTTTATTAACAAAATAATCAAGCCTTGCACATATGGCGTTTTTTAAATCCTCAATGCTTTCGATATTGATATTCGTCAATTTACTTAATTCTTTTAAATAAGCATCATCCAAGGTCAAGAACTTATCAGGACGGAATGTTGGTCTCACTTTGATACCATCAAAGTCCCCGTGATTATTGAGTTCTTCCAATGGGTCGTTAGTAGTTGCAATATATTCGACATTGAATTCTTTTAATAAAGATCTCACTGTTTTATTTTTTAATACTTCATTAGCTTTTTTATAAATCTCATGAGCGGTATCTTTATTTAGTGGTTCATTAATACCAAAAACTCTTTGTAATTCAAAATGTGTCCAATAATATAAGGGATTACCAATGAGTTTAGGCATAATTTCAGCGTATTTATAAAACTTTTCTTCATCGCTTGCCTTACCAGTAATGTAATATTCATCAACATCACATAAACGCATTGCTCTCCATTTATAATGATCACCCGCTAGCCAAAGGCTACCGATATTATCAAAAGCAGCGTCTTGAGCAATTTTGTCTTGGTCTAAATGACAGTGATAATCAATAATTGGTAAATCTTTAACTTGGTTATATAAGGTGACCGCTATTTGATTATCTAAAAGAATGTTTTCGTCAAAAAACTTTTTCATATTAGACACCACTATAGGCATTAAAGCCACCATCAACTGGTATGCAAACACCAGTTACAAAGCCACTTGCTTCATCACTAGCTAAGAAAAGCAAAGCACCATATAAATCTTCTGGTTGACCAAATTTCTTCATTGGTGTTGCTGCTAATATTTTGCCTGTTCTAGCGGTTGGTGAACCGTCTTCGTTATATAAGAGGGCTTGGTTTTGTTTAGCAGCAAAGAAGCCAGGGGCAATAGCGTTAACTCTAATACCACATGGCGCAAAATGAACTGCTAACCATTCAGTAAAATTAAGGATTCCCGCTTTTGCGGCACTGTATGCTGGAATTCTAGTTAACGGACGATAAGCATTCATTGAGGCAATATTAATAATGTTACCACCTGTTTTAACCATATCTTTAGCAAAGACTTGGGTTACTAAAAAGGCAGATGTAATGTTTAAGTCAAAAACTGATTTAATGCCACTTTCTTCTAAAGCAAAGAAGTCTTTAGTGCTTTGTAAATCAGGGGTCATGTATTCATTATCGGTTGTGGCTACTGGTGAATTACCACCTACACCATTGATTAAAAAGTTAACTTTACCGAACTTTTTATTAATTATTTCTTTAGCTTCGATAATGCTATTTTTATCTAAGCAGTTGCATTCTACTGCGATGGCATTACTACCGATTTCATCAGCGCACTTTTGCGCGGATTCCAAATGGATATTAAGAAGGGCAACCTTTGCGCCACATTCCGCTAAAGCTTTTGCAAATCCACTCATTAAGACGCCACCTGCTCCTGTAATAGCGACGACTTTATCGGATAAATCAATCTTAAATGGTAATTTCATAATTATTAAACTCCTTATTTATTCTTCTCTGCCATTTCAAATAGGCCATTTATATAAGCAGCGCCTAAAGCACGATCATATAATCCATACCCTGGCTTGCCATCTTCTCCAAAAATATTTCTTCCATGGTCTGGTCTCACATATCCATCAAAACCATTATCAACGAGGACTTTGACGATTTTAGCCATGTCTAAACTGCCATCTTTTGAACAATGCCCCACTTCGCAAAAGGAATCATGATTATCTGTCCATAAGATATTGCGTAAGTGCAAGAAATGAATTCTTCCCTCTTTTTGATATTTGTAGGCCATATGAACTAAATCATTATTTCTACCAGCGCCGAATGAGCCAGTACAAAGTGTTAAGCCATTATTTAATGAAGGCACAGCCGTGAATATCTTATCTAAATCATTCTCATTAGAAACAATTCTTGGCAAATTGAATATATCCCATGGTGGATCATCGGGATGAATGGCCATTTTGACACCAATTTCATCACATACTGGTATGACTTTTTTCAGGAAATAAACCAAATTGTTAAATAAGTCTTCGTGAGTAATGCTTTGATATTCCTTTAAGAGATTTTGAAGTTCGCTTTGTGAATAGCTTTCATCCCAACCTGGCAAATGGAGATTATGGGGATCAATCTTTTTGAAATCTTCATAAGAATAAGATAGAGAATTACTACCATCTTTATTAAGATGATGCATCTCAGTTCTTAGCCAATCAAAGACTGGCATGAAGTTATAGCAGACACATTTAACGCCACACTGCGCTACTCTTTTTAGATTTTCAATATAATTAGCAATGTATAAGTCACGACTACTTTTTCCCATCTTAATATCTTCATGAACTGGAATGGATTCAATAACTTCCATCTCTAAGCCCTTTTCATTGCAGGACTGTTTTAATTTCAAAAGAGATTCGATAGGCCAAACTTCGCCAACTGGAACATCGTAAACTGCTGTAACAACCCCACTCATGTTAGGTATTTGACGAATATAATCTAAAGGTATGCTGTCATCAGGACCATACCAACGAAACGTTAATTTCATATTATTTCCACCTTACTCTTATATAATAAGAAATTTAAAATATAAGTAAATTGCAAAACATTTACATTTTATATTGCATTTTGTGTATTTCATATTAAGATTTAGATATGACTTATAATCTTATTTATCCCAATTTAAACTTTGCTCATAAAAAAGAAAAAGGTCCGCATTATGAAGAGGTATTTGAGAAGCACTTCCATCTCATTTATGAATTATTGTTTTTCATCTCTGGCAATGTAGATTTAGTTTTAGAGAATAAGATTTATCATCTTAAGCCTAACGATCTAGTTTTTATTAAACCTGGTCAACACCACTACGTAATTCCATTAAATGAAGAAACATATGAAAGATATGTTATTAAATTTCCTGAATACGTCATTCCTAATGAACTATTAGAAATTATAAAAAAGAAGCCCACTTTAACTTCAATTAACGACAAGACAATTATTAATCTATTTTCTTCTTTAGATGACCACTATGCATCATATCAAGGTCAACATTTAGATCTAATTTTAGAAAATGTTTTAAAAATAATATTGTCATATTATTCTTCTTTAGAAGAAAATGAAAAGAATAACGGTAATGTTTATAATCAAAAAATGAACAAAGTTATTGATTATATTAACGAGAATCTAGCGGAGCCACTCATGATTGAAGATATTTGCAAACACTTCCACTACTCAAAATCATATATCGCTAAAGAATTTAAGGCTTCTTTAGGTGTGCCAATTAAGCAATATATCATCACTAAAAAAATACTCCTCGCGGAGTCGTTAATAAGCAAAG
>CAMNMM010000042.1:0-6402 GCA_946544655.1 uncultured Caryophanales bacterium
TTCTTTAAAAGTTTTCGATACAAGCAAATTCACTGTTAAAGGTGAAGCTCCAAGCGAAGCAAATATGGCTCCAAGCAAACAATGGACATTCGATTACCCAGATGGCACCGAATTCATCAAAGATGGTTACTATCACGAATCCGAATATCGTTCTGCTCCAAGCTTTGACGTTTTAATCGATGGTATCAATGACCTCGGTTCCGTCAACCCAAAAGAATAATTAAATAACTTTAAAACAGCGTTTTAGCGGGGTCACTAGCCCCGCTAAAACCTTTATTTATCTCATGGAAAAACAGCAAGTCATAGAATTAAAAGGCATCACTAAAATATTTGGTCGTATAGTCGCTAATCACGATTGTAACCTCTCTTTATATAATGGCGAAATTCTCTCATTATTAGGCGAAAATGGATCTGGTAAAACCACTCTTATGAACGCTTTAGCGGGTATCTATTGCCCTGATGCTGGTGATATCTATGTTAGAGGTGAAAAAGTCAGAATTAGTTCACCACACGATGCTTATAAATACCATATTGGTATGGTCCACCAACACTTCAAACTCGTCGATACATTTACCGCTGTTGAAAATGTTGTTGTGGGTTTAACTAAAAAAGACTATGAAGAAATTGCCAAAAAAGATGGCACAAAAGCACAGGGCTTTAATTTAAAAGCAAGCGCTAATCGCATCACTGAAATTTGTAATAAATTTGGTTTTAAATTAAATCCTTGGCAAAAAGTTAACACCATGTCTGTTAGTGAAAAGCAGACATTAGAAATTATTAAGGCGCTTTATAGAGGCGTTGATATTTTAATCTTGGATGAACCAACCGCGGTTTTAACTCCACAAGAAATTGAAAAATTATTCGATGTTTTAAGAGCGATGAAAAAAGATGGAAAATCCATCATTATCATTACTCATAAACTTAATGAAGTCTTAGAAATTAGTGACCGTGTCGCTGTTCTTTGCAAGGGCGAAGTCGCTGGCGATATCTTAACAAAAGATGCCACTGAAAAGTTTTTAACTGAAATGATGGTTGGCCATAAAGTCGACCTCAATATCAATAGAATGGAAATCCCCACCACTGGTGAACGCTTAATTGTTCAAGATTTAAGCTTAATGGGTAGAGATGGTAGAAAAATTCTTAAAAATATCAATTTCACCGTATATGGTAGTGAAATACTTGGTATCGCGGGTATCTCTGGCAGTGGTCAAAAAGAATTATTAGAAACAATCGCCGGTCTTAATAGAAATACACAAGGTACGATTATTTTCCATAACCCAAAGAAAGAACAACCAGTTACTTTCTTCCATAAAAACATTAAGCAAATTAGAGAATTAGCCGCACAAGGTAAATTCCACTTAAAAGGTAAAAAAGAACCACTATCACTCGTAGGTAAAACAAATAAAGAAATAACTGAAATGGTTAATAAAGAACAAATTATTTTCTATGAAGATGAAATCATGGACTTAAAAGGTAAGAAACCAATTGAGATTCGTGATTTAGGTATTAAATTATCATTCGTTCCTGAAGATAGATTAGGTATGGGTCTTGTTGGAAGTATGGACCTTATCGATAACATGATGCTAAGAAGCTTTAGAAAAGGTAAAGGTGGTATTGTTCATAGAAATAAACCTGCTGCTTTAGCTAAAGAATTAGTGGATGAATTAGAAATTAAAACACCAAGTTTGCATACATCAGTTAAGAAATTATCTGGTGGTAATATTCAAAAAGTATTAGTTGGTAGAGAAATCTCAACCCGTCCAAAGGTCCTTATGGTGGCCTATCCAGTGCGTGGTTTAGATATTAACTCTTCTTACATGATTTATAACTTAATCAATAAGCAAAAAGAAAAAGGCAGTGCGGTCATCTATGTCGGTGAAGACTTAGATGTCATCCTTGCCCTTTGTGATCGTGTTCTTGTATTAAGAGACGGGGAAGTCGCTGGTATCTTAAACTGCAAAGACACTAATAAAAACGAAATTGGTTTATTAATGACTAAGAAAGTTGAAGAAAGGAGTGAAGAAAATGCCTGAGTTAGCACAAAAACAAAAAGTTAAAAAGGTTAGAAATCCTCTTTTCCATATCACTAGACGTAATGAAGTACCAACATGGTTTGTCTTCGTTGTTAAGCTTTCATTTATTTTAGGTGCCTTGCTTTTATGTGGCATTATTTCCTTCCTTGTTTCTCCAATAACATTGGATGAAATGCCTGAAAAGTTTATTAGCTATTATATATTCGTTGTTGAAGGCACTTTCTTTAATATGAATACAGCATTTTCCACTTTGTGGAATGCATCGTTACTATTAATTATTGCCGCCGCTATTACACCAGCCTTTAAAATGAAGTTCTGGAATATCGGTGCTGAAGGCCAAGTGTTAATGGGCTGCTTTGGTGCGGCAATTGTTATGAAATTCATTGCTCCATCTATTCCTAACTTCTTAGCGCTCTTCTTAATGCTCGCGTTAGCTTTGATATTTGCGGCTGTTTGGGCGGCAATTCCTGCGATATTTAAAGCGTTCTTTAACACTAACGAAACATTGTTCACTTTAATGATGAACTATATTGCCATCGGCTTAGTGGCGGCCTTCTCTTTGAAGTTCAAAGCCACAGGTAGTACCGCTCTTGGTGTATTAAATGCCAGTACTCATGCTGGTTGGATGCCAGAAGTCTTTGGTAGTTCATATCTTATTGGTATTTTCGTCATCATTAACTTAGTAGTAGCATTATGGTTCTATCTCAAATATAGCAAACACGGGTATGAAATTGCGGTCTTAAATGGCAGTGTTAGAACCGCTGAATATGTTGGTATTAATGTTAAGGTTGTCACTATTAGAACGATGATCTTATGTGGCGCTGTTTGTGGTATTGCTGGTTTCTTACTTGTTTCAGGTTCTAGTCATACTGTTAGTGAAACAGTTGTCGGTGGGCGTGGTTTTACCGCTGTTATGATTAGCTGGCTTGGCCATTTCAACCCATTAGAAATGGTTCTTTATTCAGTATTGAACGCTATTATTACCGTTGGCAGTAGTAATGCTGCTGCTAACTTACAATATAGTGGCGAAGTCGCTAACGTTTTATCTGGTTTATTCTTCTTATTAATCTTAACTAGTGAGTTCTTCACTAACTTCAAAATTAGATTCAATTTGCGCCAATTCTTCAAGAGCAAGAATCAGCCTCCTATGTCCGAAGGACAAACACCAAAAGTGGAAGGAGGTAAACAATAATGTTTCTAGAAATTATTACTAGCTCTATTAAGTTTGCCACTGTCTTCTTATTTGGCTCCGCTGGTGAAACAGTGACAGAAAAATCTGGCCACTTAAATATGGGCACCCCAGGTATTATGTGTATCGGTGCTATGGGTAGTGCGATTGGTGCTTATATTTATTTAAGCATCTTAGTTAAGTTGGGCATTCCTGGTCAAACCAATGCCTTCTTAGCATTCTTCTTTACCGCTTTCTTCTGCTTATTATTTGCTGGTTTAGCGGGTTTATTATTCTCATTTATTACCGTCACACTTCGCTGCAATCAAAACGTTACTGGTTTAGCGTTAACAACATTTGGTGTGGGTTTATATCCATTTGTTATTTCCTTCTTCAAGAAAGAAATCTCTATTGGATTCTCATCACTTTCATCTAAATACTTAATGCACGTGTTCCCTGAAAGTTTCTATAACTCTAACTGGTTCACACAGTTGTTCTTCTCGTATGGCATTCTTGTTTATCTCGCTATCGCGGTAGCGATCGGTATTGCTATTATCATGAAGAAAACTAGAGTGGGTTTATTCTTAAGAACTGTTGGTGAAAACCCTGCCGCTGCTGACGCTGCTGGTATCAGTGTTAATCGTTATAGATATTTAGCCACAATTATTGGTTCCGCTATTTCTGGTTTAGGTGGTATGTACTACTTATTTGATAACTGTAGTGCAGCGTTTGAATTCGTTGTTGATTCATACGGCTGGTTAGCGGTTTCTCTTGTTATCTTCACAATGTGGAATACAAATATTGGTATTGCTGGTTCATTTATTTTCGCTTTCTTATATATTATGCCTGGCTACTTAAATGTTCCTGGTCCAGAAAAGCAAATCTTCGCTTTAATTCCATATTTCGTCACCGTTATTATTCTTGTTGTCACAAGTATCTTTAATAAGAAATTAGGCAAAGCTCCGGCGGGTCTAGGTCAGTCGTATTTTAGAGAAGATAGATGATAAATTAGCCATTAAAAATAATGGCTTTTTTATTTTGTTTAAATCTTAATGAATTGCCTTTGACTTGCTTTGTTTTTCAAAAACAAATAGTATGTATGGCATAAAGTTTATTTCAAAAGAAAGGAGAAACTATGAAAAAGAATATCAAATTATTACTCCTAGTCGCGATGGCCGCTGGTGCGATGGTTGGTTGTAGTGATAACTCATCCACAAGTAATAACACATCCAGTAGCGATACAAGTTTACCTAGTGAATCTAGATCTAGTGATAATCCATCTACTTCGATTCCTTCATCTAACAGTGAATCAAGTAGTTCATCTCCAAGCAGTACCTCTGTTGCCCCTACATTAACAGGCATCACATTAGATACCACTAATGTTAAAAAGAATTATGATCAGGGTGAAAAATTAGACCTAACTGGTTTAGTGGTTACCGCTAATTATAGTGATAACACTAGCGAAGTGGTTACTAACTACACCACTAATCCTGCTAACGGTGCTACTTTAAACACCATTGGTGCTATTCCAGTTACTGTCGCATATGGAAGAGTCACTAATTCATTTAACATTCTCGTTGCTAAACCAGGAAAAAAAGCATGGACAGATGCTGAAGCTAAAATCATGTCTGACCACTTATATGGATATGTCCTTCCATTTACTGGTTCAGAAGAAGCTGTAGTCGCATATGATGAAGAAAATGACGCTGTTACTATTCAAGGTGGCGCGGCAGATTCTAATACACTTGCTACTTATGCTGCTAAGGTTGTCGCCGATGGATTTACAAATGTTAACCCAGAAGGCTATGTTTTTGAAAAAGCAGTAACAGTTAATACTGCTACAAGACATTTAAGAGTGGCTTTTGCTAATGTGGAAAGTAAGTTCTATTTAGAAGCTTATGACCCATATTACTATACCTTCCCTACTGCTTTTGCTTCTGAAATTGCAACAGGAGCATTTGGTTCTAATGAAGTTCCGCCTGCTTTTAGTGCGGATTATTATGAAGTATCCTCTAGTGACTATGGTATTTTCTGCTACACAAACGCAAATAACGCAGTGGAAACATACACCACCGCATTAAATGCTGCTAATTGGAATGTTTTAGATGAATTAAACCAAGGTTATAAAGTCGCAGTTTCCCCAGATGGAAAATACTGTGTTAATTATGCTTATAACGATGAATATAAGAGTTTAGATATTTACTTTGGTCCACTTAGTTATTGGAACACAAAAGTCATTGAAGATTTCTATAACAAATATAACGGTTATGTTGTTAACATCCCTGCTTTTAATGTCACTAATGGTGAATATATCTTTAAAGAATCCGATGTTAACGAACAAGCTTATGCCTATGAAGCATATGAAGCTATCCACGCTTTCATGTACGTCTATGGTGCCACTGAACAAGATTTAGTCAGCTATGCTGATTCAATAAAAACAAGTGGTTGGGAAGTTGAAAAAGACGGTAACATCTACTATGCATATTTAACAATCGCTGATAAAGGTATTGCCAGATTAGAATTCGAATATAACGCAAAATATAACGCCGCTATTTTCACCATCTACTTTAAATTAGATCCAATTCCTGTGAAGGATTGGCCAGCTGATGATATTGCAGCATTATTAGGTGATTACACTATCGGTACAGTTCCAGCATATACCGGTGCTAATAAAGGCTTTGTTATCTTAAACGATATGTTTGGTACCGCTGTATTAGTTAAAGTTGAAAAAGGTAGTGAAGAAGCTGCTATTGAATTATATAAAACTGATTTAGCAAATGCTGGTTATACCAATTATGATGAAGCAGCTGATGAATACACTAATCCAGATAGTGAAATTGCTATTAAAGTATATTCCGCAGAAAAAGGTTCTTTCACTATCGATTTTGCTAAGACTGGTAAGACAAAAGTATTCCCGTCTAGCCTAATTTCTAGTTATTTCTTAGGTAGTGATACTGTTCCAGCCCTTAGCGGCGCTAACGAATATCAATACAAAATTGTTGGTGAAGAAGACATTCAAATCACATGTGTTTATGGTGCTGCTGATGCTGCATCAAGTGCTCAAGGTCAATATATGGCGCTTTTGCAAGCAACTGAATACACTTTTGATTCCACTACACAAAGAATGAAATCAAAGAACAATCAGTTTGAAATCTATTTCTTTATTAAAGATGGTTCATTAGTGATTAACATCCATGGTAC
>CAMNMM010000043.1:0-6391 GCA_946544655.1 uncultured Caryophanales bacterium
CTAAAGTCGCTCTAAATAGCGAAAATGAAGAAGTGAAGAACACCACAAAAGCGGCCTTACTCAAGTGCTTGAAGAATATAATTCTTCTCATCTATCCATATACGCCATTTATTGCGGAAGAATTATATTGTTCTTTACCAACTCATTTAGAATCCATCATGCTTGAAAGTTATCCAGAATATGAAGATAACTTAGTGGATGAATCTAAAGACTATCAAGTTGATCTCTTGTTTAATCTTATTAAGGATATTAGAAACTACAAGATTGAAAACAAATTAGCCCCTAATGCTAGTTTGGACCTCTCTTTATTAATTAAAGAAGAAATGTTTGATGGTTTCCTTTCCTATCTCAAGAGATTCAGTTTCTCTGAAGTAAAGTTATTAAAGAAAGATGAACACGTTGAAGGTGAAGCTCACATCTATAATGAAGCGGAACTTTATATCGCTAGTAACGTTAATAAAGATGAATTATTAGCGAAGTTAAATAAAGATATCGAAGCTTTAAATAACGAAATTAAGCGCTGCGAAAATATGCTTAATAATCCTAACTTCATTAATAAAGCTCCTGAAACTAAGATCGCACTAGAACGTGAAAAATTAGCCAAACATCAAGAGAATTTACAAGTTTTATTAGAAAAAAAGAAAAAAATTGCATAATTTTCGGACAAATTTGAAAAAACCTCCCTATTTAATTAATAAGGAGGTCTTTTTTATGACTTATACATTACTCAGCAAAGAAGAGATGCAAAACCACTATGTTGGTGAAGCCATTACAGTGACTGCAGTTATGGCTATTTTATGTGTTGCCATCATGGCAGTAGTGATCTATCGTTTGTTCCGTTCCTCTAAAGGCAGTGCCACTGTCCCAGGCGGTTGGAAATTCTCTTGGAACTAATGAGCAAGATCGATGATTTACCCACTCTAGATAAGCCACGCGAAAAAGCGGCTAGATTTGGGATTGAAACTTTAAGTGATGAGGAATTATTAGCCCTTATTATCAATGTAGGAACAGTTGGACATTCCTCCCTTGATATCGCTAGAGAAGTATTAAATGACTGTCACACACTAACAGCTTTATATAACAAACCATATCAATATTTTCATTCGTTTAAGGGGTTAAAGAGAGTAAACGCTTTAAAGCTTGCAGCGACAATAGAAATTGCTAAAAGAATGAATGAAAAAACACGTCTAGTTTATGAAGAAAAAGCGGAAGTAAACAGCGACTCTCTTTACCAGAGATATGCTCTTTCGTTAGTGGGACAATCTCAAGAAAACTTTGTTTTAGTTATTCTTAACAAGAATAAACAAATCATTTTTGAGAAGATTTTATATAAAGGCGATGATGAAAATGTGACTATTTCTCCACGTGAAATAATCCATCTTTTAGTGCTCCATAATGGCTATTATTTTTACCTCATCCATAACCATCCAAATAACTCATTATCTCCCAGTGTTTCTGACATCACATTTACCGAAAAAATTAATAAGAGAGCAGAAAAGATAGGGGTTAAACTTCTTGATCATCTGATTATTGGACAAACAGGATACTATTCATTTCTTCACTCTAAAGTATTTTCTTAATTAGAAAATTTCTTTAATTTATTGTTGAACGCTTTTATAACTTATGTTATATTACATGCGTTGTCGCCTCACTAGCTACAACCGCATAGAAAAGGTTTATGAAACTTTATTAAGTACCTTAATAGCGAGTACTTAGTGATTAAACAGAAGGAGGGACATTATGTACGCAATTATTGAAACTGGTGGAAAACAAGTTCGCGTGGAAGTTGGCAGCAAAATCTACGTCGAAAAACTCGATGCCGAAGTCGGTGCAAAAATCACCCTCGACAAAGTGCTCCTAATCGGAGACAAGGCTCTCAAAGTTGGTAACCCATATATTGAAGGTGCCAAAGTTACAGCCAAAGTCGAGAAACAAGGCAAAAGCAAAAAAATCCGCGTCTTCAAGTACAAAGCAAAGGCTAACGAACACAAGACCATTGGTCATCGTCAACCATATACTTGCTTAGTAATCGAAGCTATCAATGCCTAATCATGATTAAAGTGATAATTGGCCGTGCATCTAATAACCAAATTAACTTTTTAGAAGTTAAGGGTCACGCTAACTCAGCTGAATATGGACAAGATCTTGTCTGTGCAGCGGTCAGTGCAGTAGTGACTGGAGGATTCAATAACTTAGTTAACGTTAAAGATTACGAAATTAAGTTAGATGAAGGACATGCATTATTCAAAAGTGAATGTCCATTAGATGCCCATGATGAAGTCGTGATTGAAACAATCGTCTGTGGGTTAAATACCATAGCCGAAACAAATCCGAAGTTCATCGCTATCAAAACCGATAAGTAATTCGGTAGAAAAGAGGAAATAAAGATGTTATTTAAATTAAATCTCCAACTCTTTGCTAGTAAAAAAGGTGTCGGTTCCACAAAAAACGGACGTGATTCTGCTGGTCGTAGACTTGGCGCTAAAGTCGCCGATGGACAATGGTGCCATGCAGGTAGCATTATCTACCGTCAAAGAGGAACAAGAATTTATCCTGGAGTCAATACCAAAAAAGGTAAAGACGATACCATCTTCGCCACATGTAATGGTGTTGTGAAGTATGAACGTTCTGGCAAAGACAGAACACTCGTGAAAGTCGTTCCACAAGACTAATTGTTAAAAAAGAACATTAAGACCACATTTTAGTGGTCTTTTTGTATGCTTTTCTTATATAATAGAAAAGAAAGAAGAATTTTATGTTTATTGATCGTGCAGTTATTGAAGTAAGAAGTGGTAAAGGTGGCGATGGCGCCATTGCCTTTTTACGTGAAAAATATGTCCCAAAGGGTGGACCTGCCGGTGGTAACGGTGGTCGTGGTGGTTCAATCTTTTTAAGAGCCAGCAAAACCATCAATACATTATTCAATTTCCGCCATAGTAAAACTTTCATCGCTAATGATGGTGAAAAAGGCGGTATCAAAAACCAATATGGTAAATACGCTGAAGATGTCATCGTTGATGTCCCAGTGGGAACAGTTGTCTATTTAGAGAAAGACAAAGAGTTCTTAGGTGACTTAAATGAAGATGGCAAGATGATTAGAGTCGCTAAAGGTGGTAGAGGCGGTAGAGGTAACTCCTGCTTCAAGAGTTCCACTAATAGAGTGCCTAAGATTGCCGAAAACGGTGAACCAGGTGAAAGAAAAAGATTAATTCTCGAACTTAAACTTTTAGCGGATGTTGGTTTAGTCGGTTTCCCAAGTGTTGGCAAGAGCACACTTTTAAGTGTGGTTAGTGCCGCTAAACCTGAAATTGCTGATTATCCATTTACAACCATTACTCCAAATCTTGGTGTAGTTTCTGTTAAAGATGGTAGTTCCTTCGTGATGGCGGACTTACCAGGATTAATTGAAGGTGCTCACCAAGGTAAAGGCTTAGGTTTACAGTTCCTTAGACATATTGAAAGATGCCGTGTTATCGTTCATGTTATTGACTTATCTGAAACAGGTAGAGATCCTTATGAAGACTACCAAATCATTAATAATGAACTTAAAGAATATGGCTTTGCTTTAGATAAACGCCCACAAATCATTGTCGCTAGTAAGATGGATGAAGAAGGGGCTAATGAAAAGCTTAAAAAATTAGAAAAACAAATCGGAAAAGATATTATTCCAATCAGCGCAATCACTGAAGAGAATATTGATAAGCTCCTTTATAAATGTGCGGAAGTTCTTAAAAGTACTCCATTATTCCCACTTTATGACGCTAAAGAAGAAGATCTTGACCATAAGACCTATACTCTTGAAGATGAAGAACCATTCTTCACTATTAGAAGAATTGATGCTCATACTTGGTCTATTGAAGGTGAAAAGATGCTTAAGTTCTACCATATGACTAACATTTCCACTGATGAAGGCATGATGGTCTTAATGAGTAAGATTCGCGCTCTTAGAATCGATGACGAATTAGAAAATAGAGGGGCAGAAGATGGCGATACTGTCATCCTTGATGACTTCGAATTTGAATACGTGAGATAGTTATGAAATTAGAACAATACTTAAAAGAAATCGAACAATTCCTTAAGGAATATATTGAAAAAGCCCACTGCAATACTTATGTGCTTGGTATTTCTGGTGGTGTTGATTCTTCTTTATGTGCGGCTTTAGCCAGAAACGCTGTTGGTAAAGACCGCTTATTATGTTTAATCATTCCAATTGAAAGTCAAAAAGCTGATGAAGATGACGCTCTTCTTTTAGCAAAAGAATTGGACTTAAACTATGTCACAGTGGACGCTACTGAAATCTTCAATGGCTATGTTAAGACATTTAAGAATCTTGGCCAAGATTTCGATAGAAGTACTTTAGGTAATTTAAAAGCGCGTATTAGAATGAGCATTTTATATGCTTATGCGCAAAAATATAATGGTTTAGTTATTGGCACAGATAATGCTGATGAAAGATATACAGGCTACTTCACCAAACATGGTGATGGGGCATGCGATATTCTTCCTATCGCGCATTTATTAAAAGGCGAAGTCGTGGAAGCAAGTAAGCTATTAGGTATTAGCAACCATTTAGCGGAAAGAGTTCCAACAGCGAGCCTATTTGAAGGCCAAACTGATGAAAAAGAAATGGGTGTAACCTATAAAGATTTAGATGCTTATATCTTAGGTGGGAAGGTCGATGAAGAAGTTGAATTGCGCATTCAACATCTCCATAAGATTAGTGAGCACAAAAGAGTGCCTACACCTATGCCAAAAGAGTTTGATAGAGGTGAATAAATGAAGGTTAATAAATTAGAGGTAATTTTCATATCTAGTTTATTAAGCGCGCTTGCTGTTCTCCTTTTTCTTGTTCTATTTATCATCGTTAATTTATAAATTAAGGAAGGTAATTACTATGATTTATTCTTTAAAAGGCAGAGTTTTAATGATTGATGGTGATACCGTCATTGTTGATGTTCGTGATGTCGGCTATCAAGTTTTAGTCAGTCATATTAGTGACTACGAAGTTGGTCAAGAAGTGTTTTTATATACATATAATGTTATTAGAGAAGATGAACAATATCTCGTTGGCTTCTCATCTTTAGATGAAAAGAAAGTCTTCTTATCTTTAATCAAAGTCAAAGGTTTAGGTCCAAAAACAGTTATCGGTGCTTTAAGCGCCACAACCGTGGATGGAGTTAGAAACGCGATTGCCTCTAATAACGTGGCTTATTTAAAGAAGTTACCAGGTATTGGGGCGAAAGCCGCTAGCCAAATCATTCTTGATCTTAAAGGTGAATTAACTGGCACTAAAGGTGATCCAGGTGTTTATGATGAAGTGTATGAAGCCTTAAAAGAATTAGGCTTTAAAGGAGCGGCTATTGACCGTGTTTTAGCAACCATCAATGAAAAAGACGCTTCCCCAGAAGAAATCTTACGCTTAGCTTTAGCTAAATTAAGGAAATAATATGTCAAGATTATTAGACGCAAATAGGAATAGTAACGAATCACAAGAAGAGCTGTCACTTAGACCACAAACTCTTGATGAATACGTTGGTCAAAAAGACTTAAAGGCCAATTTAAAAGTCTTTATTGGTGCGGCTCTTCATAGAGATGAGCCATTAGACCATATTCTTTTCTATGGCCCTCCAGGTTTAGGTAAAACAACTTTAGCCTATGTTGTCGCTAATGAGATGCACGCTAACATCCATTTTGTTAATGGTCCAGCGCTTGAAAAACCTGGTGATTTAGGGGCAATTTTATCTAATTTAAATAAAGATGGTGGAGACATCATTTTCATCGATGAAATCCATAGACTTCCACGAATAGTGGAAGAAACACTATATAACGCCATGGAAGATTTCAAATTCTCCGTCGTTATTAACCGCGATACAAGCGCGAGAACTTTAACTATTGATTTACCACCTTTCACACTCATTGGTGCGACCACCCGTGCGGGTAATTTAAGCGCTCCACTTAGAAGTAGATTTGGTATTTCTGAAAAGCTCAATTTCTATGATATTGATGAATGTGTCGCTATTGTCAAAAGAACCGCAAAAGTCTTTAATACCACAATTGAAGATGCTGCAGCTTTAGAAATTGCTAAACGTTCTCGTGGTACACCTCGTATCGCTAATAGATTATTTAGAAGAGTGCGTGACTTTGCTAACTATGCTGGTCAAGATCACATTACTATCAATGATGCTTTACAAGCATTGAAGGCCTTAAAAGTGGATGAACTTGGTCTTGATGATGTCGATATCAAATACTTAAAAACCATCATTGAAAGATTCAAAGGTGGACCAGTTGGTTTAGATACTTTAGCGAGCGCAATTGGGGAAGAAATTGACAACTTAGAAGATGTTTATGAGCCATATCTTCTTCAAATTGGCATGATTGATCGAACTGCTCG
>CAMNMM010000044.1:0-6371 GCA_946544655.1 uncultured Caryophanales bacterium
CGGCGCGCTTAAAAACATTATTGCTTTAGCCGCTGGTATGAGTGATGGTTTAGGCTTTGGTGATAACGCAAAAGCGGCGTTAATTACTAGAGGTCTTAGAGAAATCACTAAGATTGGTTTAGCAATGGGGGCAAATGTTAATACATTCTCTGGCTTAACTGGTATTGGTGATATCGTTGTTACTGCAACATCAGTCCACTCTAGAAACCATAAAGCTGGATTCTTGTTAGGCCAAGGTTATTCTTTGCAAGAAACACTAGAAAAAGTTGGCATGGTAGTGGAAGGTCTTAACTCCTTAGATGCCGCGTTAGAATTAGAAAAGAAATACGATTTACAATTACCTATTATCGATACAGTCGCCGCGATTATCGCTGGTAAGACAAAAGTTAAAGACGCTGTTACAAAGCTCTTTGCCCGTAAAAAACAAAACGAGATTGCCTATCTATAAAACAGGCAAATTTGCATTCATAAATTGAAAATGTTATGATGTAGACAAGAAAAGGTAATACCGCTATGAAAAAGTCAAAAGCATCTATTGTATTTTCTGTCCTCGAAATATTGCTCGCAGTCGCAGCACTAACATTCTTTATCTTATTGCTTATTCCAGGTGTTGGTATGGGCTACATCATTAGTTCATTATCTGGCCAATATGGTCAAACTTTATATATCATCACTGTTGTGGCTACAGTAGCTATTTTTGTGGGTGCTGTTATCTTGATACTTACAACACGTGACATCATTAGGAAAAAGAGAAAATAAAACATAATTTTAATAAAAATATAATAGCAGTGGTCCAACCACTGTTTTTTGTTGCTATCATCAACTTAATTGCATAGAATATATGGCTGAAGAGGAACTATTATGAAATGTCCAAAATGCTCTGAAACAATTCCTGCTAATTCAAATAGATGCATATACTGTGGCCATGTTGTCACTGAAAAAGAAAGAGATGCATATATCAATGAAATGATTAAGAATCCAGTGAAAACTAGTGAAGTTCCAGATTTTGAAAATGATTATGAGCCTGTCGTTGTTCCTAAAGGATCATATATCTTAGGATTCATTCTTGGACTTTTATTGAATATATTTGGTGTATTAATCGCTACATTCACAAGAGGCAGAAGAACAAAGTTTGCTTCTGGAATAGGTTTTATTGCCGGAAGTGCTTTAGCGCTTATCGGACTTGGCGTCTATTTCCTAGTTAGTTATTTCATCAAAAAGTAAATCTAGTGGAGTAAAATCCACTTTTTTTTATCGCATAAAACAGTAGTGGTTGTTGCAAAGCAACAATGTAGTATTACATACTATACTTCGGTAAAAAATTATTGAAATAGTCTTAAAATAAGATTATAAATAGATTGGTAAAAAAATACCGAACTACTATTATGAACACTAAAGTTTCGTTAAAACAAATTGAAAGATATCCCGTCTACTTAAACGTTTTATTATCTTTAAGAAATAGTGGCATTAACAAAGTTAACTCTCGCTTATTAGCGGATGCTTTGGGTGTCTCTGAAGAGCAAGTAAGAAAAGATTTACAAATCGTTTCCCCACATAGTTCCAAACCAGGTTGTCCTAGAGATGTTGATACTTTAATTAATCATTTAAAAGAATATCTTGGTTATAACCAAATCAATAAAGCTATCTTAGTTGGCGTTGGTCATTTAGGCAGCGCTCTTTTGTCATTTAAAGGCTTTGATGATTATGGTTTAGATATCGTTGCAGGTTTTGATATTGATCCATCCATCACTGGCGAATCAATTGAAGGTAAACCTATATATTCTATTTTTAATTTAGATAATAAGATTAAGGAATTAGGCGTGGAAGTCGCTATTGTGACCACTCCTAAGGATGTCACTCAAGAAATAGTTAATAAATTAATTAATAGTGGTATTAAAGCGATATGGAACTTTGTTCCAATTCACTTAGAACACCCAGACAATATCGTTGTTGAGAATATGGACTTAGCCCGTTCTTTAGCGGTCTTCTTCCATCGTATAAATAAAAAATAGGAGGCTAGAAATTATGCCTGAAGAAAAAGTAGTGGCCCCAGAAGTTACAAAAGAAATTAATGATTTAGTGGCCAAAGGCGTTAAGGCTCTTGAAGAATTTGAAAACCTTAACCAAGAACAAATCGACTACATCGTTGCGAAATGTTGTGTTGCCGGTTTAGACCATCATGGTACATTAGCGAAAGCGGCTATTGATGAAACACATCGTGGTGTCTTTGAAGACAAAGCCACGAAGAACTTGTTCGCTTGCGAATATGTGCAAAACAATATGCGCTCACTTAAGACCGTTGGTGTGGTTAGCAATAACCCAGTGACTGGTATTACTGAAATCGCTGAACCAGTTGGTGTTATATGTGGTATTACTCCAGTTACTAACCCAACAAGTACAGTTATTTTCAAATCTTTGATTTGTTTAAAGACCAGAAACCCAATTATCTTTGCGTTCCATCCAAGCGCACAACAAAGTAGTAAACAAGCTGCCGTCTTAATGAAAGAAGTCGCAGAAGCCGCTGGTGCACCAAAGAACTGTATTCAATGGATTGAACATCCAAGCATGGATGCCACACACACCTTAATGAATCACCCAGATGTCGCTACTATCTTAGCCACAGGTGGTAATGCAATGGTTAAAGCCGCTTATAGTTGTGGTAAACCAGCGATGGGTGTTGGTGCGGGTAACGTTCCAGCCTATATGAATAAATCATGTGACGTTGAACAAGCCGTTAATGATATCGTGTTATCTAAATCATTTGATAATGGTATGATCTGTGCTTCAGAACAAGCCGCAATTATCGACCAAGATATTTGGGATGAAGCCATTGAATTATTCAAACGTTTCAAAGTCTATTTTGTTAATAAAGAAGAGAAAATTAAACTCTCAAGATATATGTTTGGCTATGCTGAAGGTGATAAGGATGTTGAACTTGCAAAGCTCAATCCAGACATCGTTGGTCAGTCCGCTCACTGGATTGCAAAACAAGCGGGATTTGATGTTCCAAAAGATACTTCTATCCTTGGTGTATTCTGTCAACAAGTCGGTCCAAAAGAACCAATTTCTAGAGAGAAACTATCACCCGTCCTCGCTTATTTCTGCGTAAAGGATGAAAAAGAAGGTTTCCAAAGAGCCAAAGAAATGGTGGAATTTAACGGCCTAGGACATAGTGCTGCAATCCACTGCAAAGAACAAAAAATGGCGGATGATTTTGGTGAAGTCGTTAAAGCCATTCGTATTATTTGGAATTCTCCATCGACATTCGGTGGTATTGGTAATGTCTATAACTCATTCCTACCATCATTGACCTTAGGTTGTGGTTCATATGGCCATAACTCCATTGGTGGCAACATCAGTGCGGTCAATCTCTTAAACATCAAACAAGTCGGTAAAAGGAGAAACACTATGCAATGGTTCAAAGTTCCTGCGAAGATTTATTTCGAACGCAATTCTATTCAATACTTAAAAGACTGTAAAGAAATGCACAAAGTCTTTATCGTCACTGATAAATCCATGATTGAATTAGGCTTCTTAAGTAAGATTGAAGAACAACTCAATCAAAGAAGAGAAAGACCAATCATGCAAATCTGTAGTGGTGTTGAACCAGATCCAGATATTTCAAGTGTCCGTAAAGGCGCGGATATGATGAAATTATTTGAACCTGATACCATTATTGCCTTAGGTGGTGGTTCCGTCATGGACGCTGCTAAAGGTATGTGGTTGTTCTATGAACACCCTGAAGTTAATTTCGATGATTTAAAACAAAAATTCATGGATATTAGAAAGAGAGCCTTTAAATATCCAGAACTTGGTAAAAAATCTCGTTTAATTTGTATCCCAACCACATCAGGTACAGGTAGTGAAGTTACTCCATTCGCGGTTATTTCTGATAAAGCTAATAACAAGAAATATCCATTAACTGACTACTCATTAACTCCAACAATCGCCATCGTTGACCCAGAGTTCACAACTCACCTTCCAAAAGCCGCGACAGCGATGACTGGTCTTGATGTTTTAACCCATGCTATTGAAGCTTATGTTTCTGTCATGGCTAATGACTTTACCGATGGTCTTTGCTTAAAAGCAATTCAATTAGTGTTTAAATACTTACCACGCGCGGTTAAGAATGGTCCAAATGACTTAGAAGCGAGAGAAAAAATGCACAATGCTGCGACTATCGCAGGTATGGCGTTTGCTAACGCATTCTTAGGTATGACACACTCCTTAGCACACAAGGTTGGCGCGGAGTTCCGTGTTGTACACGGCTATGCTTGCGCTATCTTGCTCCCACACGTCATCCGCTATAACGGACAAGTGCCTACAAAGTTAAGTGTCTGGCCAAAATATAACCACTATAATGCTGATAAGAAGTATCAAGAAATCGCTGGTTTATTAGGTCTCAAGGCTAAAACTCCAGAAGAAGGTGTTGAATCCTTAGCCCAAGCTGTTCTCGCTTTAATTAGAGAATGTGGCTTAGATCCAAACTTCCAAGCCTGCGGCATTGATGAAAAAGATTGGATGGCTAAACTCGATGAAGTAGCAGTCCTTGCTTACGAAGATCAATGTTCACCAGCCAACCCACGTATGCCAATCGTGGAAGACATGAAACAAATGCTTATCAAGGCATATAAAGGCAACTAATATTCAACTTCTATAAAAGTTAGTCCTAATGACAATAAAAAACGTCGCATTAAAAGGGACTAACTTTTTATTTTGCAAATAACAGCGATTTTCTTGTTGTTTATTAACGCACATATGCGTAAAATAATATCGCTGAATTACTTTATGTAATCATTAGGAGGCTATTATGGCAAAATTACAACCACAAGCTGTAAAACAAATTACCGAAATAGTGGAACGCTATAAAGATGAGCCAACTCCAACCATGATGATTCTTGAAGACATTCAAAAGGAATATGGCTACATTCCTCTAGAAGTTCAAGAACTTGTCTCTGAATTAACTGGTGTACCAGTCAGTGACATCTATGGTGTTGTGACTTTCTATTCGTTCTTCTCAATGGTCCCAAAGGGCAAATATGTCATTGGTGTCTGTTTAGGTACTGCTTGCTACGTCAAAGGCAGTCAATTGGTATGCGACAAATTTGGCGAATTATTAGGAATTAAACCAGGTGAAACCACACCAGATGGTTTATTCACATTAGACTTGCTCCGTTGTATCGGTGCATGTGCTGTTGCTCCAGCAGTGAGCATCAATGGTAAAGTTTACCCACAAGTTAAAGTGGATAACGTTAAAAACATTATCGAAGAATATCGCGCAAGGGAGGCTAACTAAGTATGGAACAAATCAAAACTGAAAAAGAACTCCAAGCGAGATTTGAAAAATGTGGTGCTTGTTTACAAAAGAAGTTCCACTGTGAACCAGGCCATAAAGCCATCGTTGTCTGTGGTGGTACTGGCTGCTTATCCGCAGACTCACAAGTCATCATCGATAAGTTCAAAGAATTAATCAAAGCTAACGGCTTAGAAGATAAAGTAACCGCTAACATCGTTGGTTGCTTCGGCTTCTGCTCCCAAGGTCCTTTCGTTAAAGTTTTCCCAGAAGAAACCTTATACGTTAAAGTCAAAGTTAGTGACGTTGAAGAATTATTCGAAAAAGACATTAAGAACAATGAAGTAGTTGAACGTTTACTCTTCGTTGATCCACAAACAAAACAACACGTTCAAAAACAACACGAAATCAACTTCTACAAATTACAAAGAAGAGACATCGCTTTACATGGTAATGGTGAAATCAACCCAGAAGACATCAATGAAGCGATTGGTAACGGTGCATTCCAAGGTTTAAATAGAGCCTTACACATGACCCGTGAAGAAGTTATTGATGAAGTTTTAAAATCAGGTTTAAGAGGTAGAGGTGGCGCAGGCTTCCCAACCGGAAGAAAATGGTCCTTCGTTCCTAAAACTGATGAACCAAAATACATGATTTGTAATGGTGATGAAGGTGACCCAGGCGCATTCATGGACCGTTCCATCATCGAAGGTAACCCATGTGCAGTTATCGAAGGTATGATGATTGCTGGTTACGCTATCGGTGCCCAAAACGGTTACTTCTATGTCCGTGCGGAATACCCAATCGCCGTTAAACGTTTAGCCAAAGCTATTAAAGAATTAGAAGAAATTGGTATCTTAGGTGATCACATCTTAGGTACAGACTTCTCATTCCGCTGCCACATCCGTTTAGGCGCTGGTGCCTTCGTCTGTGGTGAAGAAACAGCTTTGATTAACTCAATCGAAGGTAAACGTGGTATGCCACGTCCTCGTCCTCCATTCCCTGCAGTTAAAGGTTTATGGGGTCACCCATCAGTCGTTAACAACGTCGAAACCTTAGCCTGTGTTCCTTATATCTT
>CAMNMM010000045.1:0-6364 GCA_946544655.1 uncultured Caryophanales bacterium
CGCTTTAATAATAAGTTTGCGCGCGCCTAACACTAAACCACCGCCTAAAGCGGAGATATCATAGGACTTCATTAAGTATTGCGCTACTTCCATGAACTCTGGTCTTTCTCTCTTTTTAGAGAGTTTGACGATATCGGTAATTAATTGTCTAGCAACACCTTCAACGTTCTTAAGAACTTGGTTACCAGCGAAGCCATCACAAACGATGACATCAGCATCACCCGTTAATGTTTGGTTACCTTCAATATTACCGATGAAGTTGATGGTTTCATCTTCTTTTAATAAAGGATATGTTTCTTTGACTAAGTGGTTACCTTTAGTGGCTTCCGCACCATTAGAGAGTAAAGCGACACGAGGAGATTCGATTTTATACATTTTTTTCATCAAATCAGAACCTAAACGGGCGAATGAGTGTAATTGTCCAGCGGAGCAGTCGATTGTCGCACCTGTGTCCACTACAGCGCTATAAGTGCCTTTTCCATTAGGAAGAACAGCGGCCATACATGGTCTTGTTTTATTTTCATCACTTAAGAATCTAAAACTACCCATAAGAATAGCCCCACTGTTACCAGCGGTAATCATACCAGCATAGTTTTCTTCTGGATTACCAACTTCTTTCATCGCTAAGACTAAAGAAGCGTTTGGTTTATTCATAATACCTGTATAAGGATTTTCATAATTAGTAATTGTTTCTTCCGCATTAATAACTTTAATACGGCTCATGTCTAAACCTAATTCATCCTTCTTTTCGCTAACGAGAGCCTCGGGACCGACAAGAGTGATAAATAAGTCAGGGAATTCTTTTAACGCTAAAGAGGCGCCTAAAAGGACTGTTTCCGGACCTTTATCGGAGCCTAATAAATCGATAACTATTTTATATTGTTCCATAATATACTTCCTTTTGCGGAAGTTATTATAGCACATCTAACGTTTAACTTGTTAAAAATGAAGGAATATTAGCCGTTTACTGCGGTTAAAGCCTCAATATAAGTACGAACATCGCTAAATATATTTTCCCCGACATTGTAGACATTTTTATCATTGTCAGCAATTTGGATTCGCATATGTCCACTTCTATAGAGGGTGATACTCACACAATTAGTATTAAATGTCTTTAATTTGAATGGCATAGTAATAAAGTATTCACCAGGCGCTTGTCTAAATGAATCTGTTATTGTAGCGGAGCCAGTATCTGTAAATAAATAGGAATTAAGAGTCGCAGTATCAGCGCCTTCGTAATATTTATTTTTAGGCTTATCATCAAATAACATAATCTTTTGATTTGCGATTGATGAATCACTCATAAATGGAATCTTATTTAAGAAATCATTAATTGTCATGAATGTGATATTTTCATTAAAGCACGCAAAGATATTAGGATTATTAGCATATTTCGCGGCGATGAAGGTATCAGAAGAATAATTCTTAATCTCATAAATGGCGACATTAGCGCCTGTATTTGAATCAGTTGTATCACTAATTAAATTACCAAGGTTTTCTTCTTGGACAGTAGCGTACATGCTACTTGACCACTCACCACCACTACCTTTACTACCAGTTGCTATAAAGGCGTAATCAACACCGTTGACACGGATGGATTGTTTTTGACTACTAGTAGGCACACTTGAATCACCAGTATAGCCCTTATCATTACTGGTATCCTGCTCTGCTGGTGCATAATGGGAAGCACCATCGTTTTTACCTGGTGCAGGAGCGGCGTTACCTTTACTAACACCGTTAATAAGGCCAACGAAAGCTACGACAGCGACAGCGGTCACTAAAGAGGCAGGGACCATAATTTTGCCCCATAAAGGTATTCTAGAGAAGAATGATGGTTTATTAACGTGATATGGATTATGCGCATACTTATCAAGTTTTTGCAAACCACGTTTTCTCAGTTTCTTTTCAATATCGTTCATCTTAACGTAGCTCCTTTCTGAGTTTCTCAAGTGCCTCAGCATATAGCTTTCTAGCGGTGCTTTCTTTAATACCTGTTAGTTCCACGATTTCTGGCCAGGTGTATTGGAAAACAGCCTTGTAATAAGTGACAATAGTCTCCTTATTAGTGAGGAGAGGTTCTAACATATTGAGCATGACGTTATATTGGTCAGTTTCACCATACATCTCATCAATGACTTCACTATTAGCGATTTCTTTTTTCTTCTTTAAGAAATCAAGGGCTTGGTTTCTCGCGATTGCGGTTAAATATGTCTTTAAGTTACTAGGATCTTTAATGTTGCTTCTAGAATTAATGGCCTTAATGAAGGACTCACTTAAAACATCTTCACAATCTTCTGGAAGAGAGATATAGGAGGCGATAACGAAGTACATCAGATTTTTGTATTCGTCATAAACCTCACCGATCGCTTCTTGATTACCTAGGATGAAGCCTTGGATGGTTTTTGATGAAATGCTCATTTGCACCTCTCGTTAATTAAGACGAATTAGAATAGAAAAACTGTTATTTTTTATCTATTTATTCACTATTGATTATCTAATTTATCGATAACCACTTGTTATTTTCTCAAATAGTATTTTTATTTTCAATAAGTATAGCGTAGAAAAAAGAGCCACCCATATGGATGACTCTTGTTGTTTAATAGTTCAACTACTTCTTATCTTCTTCTAAAGCGTGAATCTTTTCGTTGATTTCTTTGACTTTTCTTTCGTGCTCTTCGATATATCTATCACTCACTTCTTTCATTGTTTCAGTAACAGAGAAGTGGGCAGAGATATCGTCAGAAGCAGCATCGTTCATTAAGCCACGACCCGCTGGGATAAGGTGACCTGTAATAACGTTTTCTTTTAAGCCGTGTAAGTAGTCAGTTTTGCCTTTAATAGCGGCATCTGTTAAGACACGGGTTGTTTCTTGGAAGGACGCTGCGGAGAGGAATGATTCTGTTTCCAAAGCGGACTTTGTAATACCAAGAATTAATGGTGAGAAGACGGCTGGGTGTTTGCCACTTAAGATGGCATCAGTGTTCTTCGCGGTGAATGTATTAACGTTCACACGTGTACCACTTAACATATCGGTATCACCAGCTTCAATGACTAAGACTTTTCTTAACATTTGTCTGACGATAACTTCGATGTGCTTATCGGAAATACCGATGGATTGAGCACTATAAACCTTTTGGACTTCTTTTAAGATGTAGTTTTCCACCGCTGTCACATCAGCGACTTCGAGTAACTTCTTAGGTGAGATAGCGCCTTCAGTGATCTTGCCACCATTTTTGACAAAGTCACCTTTCTTGACTCTTAATCTCGCACCGAAGTTTGTGGTGTATTCTTTTTCATCAAGATCGTTCTTAACGGTCACTAAATAGCAACCATTCTTTTCTTCAATCTTGGTGACTGTACCAGAGATTTCACTAATTAAGGCTTCGCCCTTTGGAGTACGTGCTTCGAATAATTCTTGAACACGAGGTAAACCTTGAGTAATATCAGAGCCCGCAACACCACCGGTGTGGAATGTTCTCATGGTTAATTGGGTACCTGGTTCACCAATTGATTGAGCAGCCATAATACCAACTGCTTCACCAACTTGAACTCTTCTACCTGTCGCTAAGTTACGACCATAGCAGTGTACGCAGACACCATCTTTTGTTTCACAACCGAATAAGTTACGAATGACAACGGATTTAATACCAGCGTTGACGATAGCTTTAGCTTCGTCTTCGTGAATCATGGTGTTACCCTTAACGATGACTTCACCTGTTTGAGGATTAACGACATCATTGAGAGCGAAACGACCAACTAAACGATCTTCGAGTTTGACGATGACGGCATCTCTCGCGGAGTCTCTGATTTCAAAGACTTCGAAGCCGTGGTCAGTGCCACAGTCTTCTTCCCTAACGATAACGTCTTGAGAAACGTCGACTAATCTTCTAGTTAAGTAACCAGAGTCAGCGGTCTTTAACGCGGTATCAGCACCACCCTTACGAGCACCGTGGGTGGCGATAAAGAATTCGGACACGTTCATACCTTCACGGAAACATGATTTAACTGGGAGTTCGATAGTAGAACCAGAAGTACTACCCATCAAGCCTCTCATACCGGCTAATTGGAGAATATTGGAAATATTACCACGAGCACCGGAATCAGACATCATGAAGATTGGGTTACGTGTATCTTGTTTGAATTGGACTTCAAGTTTCTTTTGAACTTGGTCTTTAACATTTTCCCAAACGTTGACGACTTGTTTATGTCTTTCTTCGTTGGTTAACATACCCATTTCATATAATTCTTTTAAGTTAGCGACTTTGTTATCACCTTCTTTTAAGATTTCTTCTTTACCTTTAACGGCGTGGATATCACTTAAGGAGACGGTTAAGCCGGCAACTGTAGAATAATGGAAGCCTTGGTCTTTAATCTTATCCAACACCGCGGATGTCTTTGGATTACCTTGACGATCATAACGTTGGAAGATTTCGTTAATGATAAGACCTAATTCTTTCTTCTTGAATGGTTTTAAGATTGGGCGAGAAGCGATAAATTCAGGAATATTTGTACCACGTGGGGCAAAATATGTCTTGACCACTTCTTGGTCGCCTCTTAAGGAAGCACTACTTACTTCGTTTAAATATGGGAAGTCACTTGGGAAGATGAGGTTGAAGATTACTTTACCAACAGAAGTGATTAAGTAGCTCTTATTTTGTTCTTCGGTGAAATCCTTCTTCATCATCGCACTACCTAATAAGGCAATACGGTTATGTAAGTGAACTTGTTTTGTTTGATATGCTCTAATGACATCATCGACGTCTTTGAAGACTTTACCTTCACTAGCAGCATAGAGTTCATATCTTTCGGCTTCTTCTTCATCTTTACGAGCGTGTAACTCTTTAGCGATTTTTAAGAAGTCTTCTTTTGTGCTTTCAAGTGTTAAATAGTAGTTACCAATAACCATGTCTTGGGATGGTGTAACGATTGGTTTACCATCTTTAGGACCTAAGATGTTATTAGAGGCTAACATTAAGTGTAAAGCTTCTTCTTGAGCGGCTTTAGATAATGGGACGTGAACGGCCATTTGGTCACCATCGAAGTCAGCGTTGAAACCAGTACAAACGAGTGGGTGTAAACGGATGGCACGACCATCAACTAAGATTGGTTGGAAGGCTTGGATACCAAGTCTATGTAATGTAGGAGCACGGTTTAATAAAACTGGGTGCTTAGAAATGATTTCTTCGACGATATCGAAGACGACATCATCGTATCTATCAATGATCTTATCGGCTTGTTTATGCGCGTTAGCGACACCTCTTTTTAAGAGTTCACAAGCGATAAATGGTCTTAATAATTGGATGGCCATTTCTCTTGGTAAGCCACATTGATACATCCTTAAGAATGGACCAACGGCAATAACGGAACGACCAGAGTAGTCAACACGTTTACCAAGTAAGTTTTGTCTGAAACGACCTTGTTTACCTTTAAGTGCACTACTTAAGGACTTAAGGGCACGACCACCAGGACCTTGAACTGGTTTATTTCTTCTACCGTTATCAATTAAAGCGTCAACCGCTTCTTGAAGCATACGTTTTTCGTTCATCAAGATAACTTGAGGAGAATTCATGTCGATCAACTTCTTTAAACGGTTATTACGGGAGATAACTCTACGATATAAGTCGTTTAAGTCGGAGGTAGCAAATCTACCACCATCGAGTTGTAACATTGGTCTTAAATCTGGTGGAATGACTGGAATAACATCCAAAATCATCCATTCAGGTCTATTGTCAGAGTTACGGAATGCTTCAATAACTTCTAATCTCTTAGTGAGTTTTTGACGAGATGTGGATTTTGTTTCCTTCATCTTCTTGTTGATTTCCGCGGCTTCTTTATCTAAGTCGACTTCTTGTAAAAGTCTCTTAATCGCAGCGGCACCTTCAGAGAATTCCGCACCTGTGTATTTGTTAATGAATCTAGCGACGGTTTGGAAGTCGAAGACTTCACCATGGTTTTCCATTCTGGCGATTAATTCTTCACTTCTGGCCCAATCATCGCTACCTTCTTGTAAACCCCATTCCGCAGCGTTTTGTTGAATTTCTTTCACGACTGGGATAAAGACTTCACGACCGTTTCTTTCATTAATGAATTCACGGTATGTGAGGACTGAGGATTTACCTGGATTTAAACAGATATGGGCGGCGTAGTATGTGACTTCTTCTAAGTGTTTTGGAGAAACATCTAAGATTAAGCCAATACGGCTTGGGATACCTTTTAAATACCAAATGTGTGAACATGGGCTAGCAAGTTCAATGTGGCCCATTCTTTCTCTTCTAACTTCTTTAGAAGTGACTTCAACGCCACACTTTTCACAAACGACACCGGCAAATCTAATTTTCTTATATTTACCACAGTGACATTCATA
>CAMNMM010000046.1:0-6282 GCA_946544655.1 uncultured Caryophanales bacterium
AAATCGAAAGATTCGCGGTTCTTAAAGAATATCGCGGTCATGGCTATGGTAAAGATGCCTTCCTTTATCTAGTTAAAAGAATTGAAGAAGAATATAACCCTTGCACTATTTACTTTAACGCACAATATCAACTATTTGATTACTATAAAGCGATGGGCTTCATTCCTGAAGGTGAGACCTTCTATGAGGCTAATATCAAACATATTAAAATGGTCAAGAAAGCATAAAAAAGAGAAGTTGTTACTTCTCTTTATCTTTATTAAGGAGCTCGGTAATTCGCGCTTCTTTTTTAAAACTTTCATCGAGGATGAAGACGAGTTCAGGACAACGTCTTGTATCAAGTCTTTTAGCAAGGCCGCTTCTAATAAAGCCCTTGCTCTTTTCTAAGACTTTCATGCCTTCTTCGATTTCGTTTTCAAACATGAAGGAAACATAGACTTTAGCATAAGAGAAATCTTTACTCACTTTCACTTCTGGAATAGTGACAAATCCTAGATGTGGATTTTTTAATTCCATGGTGATGATTTCAGAAATGCTTTTTCTAATAATACCGGCAATTCTTTCTTCTTTATTGGCCATAATTAATCTCTTTGTTCCACCATTTCGTAAGATTCAATGATGTCGCCTTCTTTGATGTCATTGAAATTTTCAATGAGCATACCACATTCATAGCCGTTTTTGACTTCTTTAACGAGGTCTTTTTCTCTTTGTAATGAGGCAAGCTTACCTTCGTAGATGACAACACCATCTCTCATAATACGGACACCACCTGTGGCTTTAATCACGCCGTCCACAACCATACAACCCGCGATAGTACCAAGTTTAGATACTTTAAAGAGTTTTCTGATTTCGGCTTGTCCTAAGACTTTTTCCACCATTGTTGGGGCTAACATACCTTTCATCGCTGCTTGAATTTCTTCAATTAAGGCATAGATGATACGGTGTAATCTAATTTCAACTTTTTCTTCTTGGGCTTTCGCTCTTGTTTTAGCATCAGGTCTCACGTTAAAGCCATAAATAATGGCGTGAGAGGCACCCGCTAAAAGGACATCACTTTCAGTGATAGCGCCACTACTGGCTCTTACAACATTAATCTTAACTTGATCGTTAGTGAGTTTTTCTAAGGATGCTTTAACAGCTTCCGCACTACCAGTTGAGTCAGCTTTAACGATAACGTTAAGGTTTTGGACTTCACCTTCTTTAGCGAGATTGAATAAATCATCTAAAGAGGCAGCGCTTGTTTTATTTCTTTCACTAGCTTCTTTTAAGAGTTTACGTTTTGTGGCAATACTTCTAGCTTCGCTTTCTTCAGAGAACGCCATGAAACGATCACCCGCTAATGGCACTTCACTTAAACCAATAATGGATACTGGAGTGCTTGGGGTGGCAACTTGAAGAACTTTTCTAAATTCATTAGTCATTCTTCTAGCTTTACCATATGTGGTACCAACGACAAGGTAGTCACCTTCTCTAAGGGAACCATTTTGCACTAAAAGCGTAGCTTTAGGACCTTCGTTTTTATCGAGTTTAGCTTCTAAGACTGTACCTAAGGCGTAACGATCTGGATTAGCTTTTAATTCCTTCATTTCCGCGACTAATAAGATACTTTCTAATAAACCATCGATATTTTGTTTCTTTTTAGCGGAAATCTCGACTGCGATAACATCACCACCGAACTCTTCGCAGATGACATCATGAGCGATAAGTTCATTTTTAACTCTTTCTGGATCAGCACCTGGCTTATCCATTTTGTTAATAGCAACGATAATTGGGACACCCGCTGCTTTAGCGTGGTCAATCGCTTCAACTGTTTGAGGCATAACACCATCATCCGCGGCAACCACTAAAACGACGATATCAGTGACACCAGCACCTCTTGCTCTCATAGCAGTGAAAGCTTCGTGTCCTGGAGTGTCGATAAATGTAATCTTTTGACCATTGATTTCTTTTTGGTAAGCACCAATTTCTTGAGAGATACCACCGAATTCACCTTCGACAAGATTAGAGTTTCTAATCGCATCAATTAAGGTTGTTTTACCATGGTCAACGTGACCCATAATGGTCACAACTGGAGGTCTTGGTTTTAACTTACTTGGGTCGTCGTTAATTTCGACGTCTTCAAAGTGTTCAGCGGCGACAATAACTTTCTTTTGGAAGTCATAGCCAAACTCTAAACAGACCAAGCCAATTAGTTCATCATCAAGGATTGTGTTGATGGTGACCATCTTGCCTTGCATGAAGAGAAATTTAATTACATCACCAATTGGGACATTAATGGTTTTTGCGAGTTCACCCGCACTGATAGCACCTGTGTAAACGAAGACACCACCATTAACTTTTGATTTGCTACGATCGGTTTTAACTTTTGTTGAAACGTTAGTCTCACGAGCGGAGAAATTATTTTTGTTATTCTTTGCCATCAACAACACCTTCTTTCTTTAAAATTGCTTTAATAATTCGTCATAAATTGCAGCGCAATCACTGACTTTTAAATGTTTTTCAATCAAGGCCTTTTTCTTAGCAAGAAGGATTATATCCTTATCTTTACTAATATAGCAGCCACGACCTTGTGCTTTATATGTGGAATCAATCTTTATTTCGTGATTAGGAGTCTTAACTACTCTAAACATCTCTTCCCGAGATAAAGCTTTTCTAGTAACGATGCAAGTTCTAATAATTACTTTGTTCATTATCTACCATCATCGTCGTAGTATTCATCGTATTCGTCGTAGTCGACATCATCGTCTTCCACTTCGTCTTCGTATTTTTCTTCTTCTTCCATTTCACGAAGTTCTTCTTCGGTATAAATAGACATTCTTTCACCGGTAGAAATAACTGGTTTACTATCTTCTTCAGCTTCTTCTTCGGCTTTCTTGTTATTCTTCTTGAAGGACTTCTTAGCACCCTTATTTGCTTTACGAGCGCTTTCGTCTGCAAGAGATTTTTCAAGGTCTTCAATAGAAGTTGTAGTTTTAACCTCTTTGTGTTCTTCCTTGACTTCTTCTTTAACAGGCGCTGGAGCTGGAGCTGGTTCTTCTTCTTTGACAGTCTCTTCCACTGGTGTTTCGATAACTGGAGCAGCTTCAATAACAGCTTCTTTCTTTTCAGCTTCGTTTTCTAAAGCTTCAGTTAAATCAGCATTATCATCAGCGGTAGCTTCTTCTTCATAAACACGGTCTTGTGGAGCGACATAGCCTTCTGGTAAGCCACGTAAAATACTTGGTTGAGCAGCATTTTCTTCGCTAGCTTTCTTGAGTAAGATTTGTTCAGCTTTCTTAGCATTTTCTTCGGCTGTAGCTTCTTCAAGAGAGATGTATTCAAGACCTTCTTCAGCGGCCATGGTTTCTGTCTTAACGTCAATGTTATAACCAGTTAACTTAACGGCTAAACGAACGTTAACACCACGACGACCAATGGCTAATGAGAAGGAATCATCATTAACAATGGCGATTGCACTCTTTTCTTCTTCATTAACAATAGCACCCACAACACGAGCAGGTTTTAAAGCTTCCATGATGAATAAAGCAGTGTTATCGGAATATCCGATAATATCAATCTTTTCTTTATTTATACCACCATTACCTAATTGGCTGACAACCTTTTGGATTCTCGCACCATTGCTACCAATACAGGCACCAGCTGGGTCGATGGTTGGGTCTTTGCTATAAACGGCAACTTTGCTTCTTTCACCAGCTTCACGAGCGATGGCTTTGATTTGGACTGTACCATCGTAGATTTCACTGATTTCTTCCGCTAAGATGCATCTTAAGAAACCTTCTTTACTACGGGAAACAACAATGTGTGCACCTTTTGTGCCACTAGCGACGTCATCAACGTAGATCTTAATTGTTTCACCAACGATGAATTTTTCATCACCGATTAATTCTTTCTTTGGTAAGAAAACGGATGTTTTGACAATGTTAACACTGATACCACGATCATCAACCTTTTCAACCTTACCGGTGATGATGGTACCGATTTTGTCTTTAAATGTTTCGTAAAGAATGCTCTTTTCTGCTTCTGCGAATTTTTGTTTGAGCATACTCTTAACACTCATCGCTGTCGCTTTCTTTAATTCATCAATAGTTGCAGGAATGACAAATTCATCACCGGCTTTATACTTTTTAGATTTGTCGGCGTCATTTGCGTCTTGCACACTGATTTGTAAGAAATCGTCTTCAACTTCGTCAACGACCGCTTTAACTTGACACATATCGATAATGCCTTTTTCTGGATCAATTTCGACACGGACGTCTGCGTCGTCACCACCGAGTTGTTTGCGATAAGCTTTGATAAGTGATTCTTTGAGCATTTCAAGAATCGTGTCTTTGCTAATTCCCTTGCTAGCTTCAATTTCTTCTAAAGCCGCAATGAATTCTACTGCGTTCATAGCCATAATTTTTACTCCTTAAAATTTAATCGCTAAACGTATTTTATAGATATTGCTCTTCAATATCTCTAAATCAATACTTCTGGTCTTTTGACGGTATGTAATGATGATTTTATCATCATCCACTTCCTTTAAATCACCTTCATAGATGTTTTCACCTTTAATAGGATTAGTTAGGTGCACGTTTACGTATTTACCAACGTAGGCACTAAGTCTTTCCACTTTTAATGGTTTTTCTGCACCTAAAGATGAGAGATCTAAAGTATATGGTTTTTCAAATGGATTAATCTCATCAAGATAAGCATTTAATTCATTAGTGACTTCGACAATCATATTCATATCGATTTCACTTTCCTTATCAACGACAACGGTTAATGTGTCATTACCAAAATTAAATTCCACTAGGTCATAACCAAGGGTGTTTAATTTTGCTTCGATGAGTTTCTTTAATTCGTTTAGTACCATATCCTTCAAAAACAAAGAGTGGCTGTTTGGCCACTCTTATTCAGAGTATTTACTACCTAGCTTTCGCTAAATAGCATAATCATTATACGTGAAAATGCGCGTATGTAAATAGTTTTTATTTGTTAGGGAAATTAAATGATTTAATATGCGCGACTTTTCTCTTCTTCTTTGGGAATGGGTCAATCCACTTTTCTCCATCATATTTTTTCAAAGAATCTTCGCCAAAGAAGATGCGACAAAATCCTTCAACATCATTAAATGAATATAATTTATGACCAGCGAAGTCATATTCTTTAAATGGATAAAGCATTTCTCGAGGAAATAAGTTCTTCTTTTGAAGAGGAAATGGGAGTAATGCGGTCTGACAGACATAAGGAGCATCTTTATAAAGAATAGCGTATTTCTTTTCGTCTTCTTTCATTTTGGCTTTTAAAGCAAGCGGATCGTGATTAAAGATTGTATCTTTCACGAAATAAGAAATCATTCTTCTTCTACTCCTATTGAGTAGCTTACGGTGTGCTTTCGCAGATTCCATACCCGTTAAGGCCACCATATCCACAAAGAAGCCATCAGAAGAATGGATTCTATCTTTTAAGCGTTTATAGTTAACGTCCACCATGGTGGGACCATTTTTATTCTTCACCTTTATAGTGGGTTGAAGAATGTTATATCTTTTATCTACTTCGTAGGCATCAAAGACAAATTCTGGCTTTAAGTCTTTTTTAAAAGCCTCAATAAGACGGTCTAAATCTTCATAGTTAAAAACGATATCAGCGTCATCATCCCAAGGGATAAAACCTTGATAGTTATATAAACCAAGCGCACTACCAAAGGCTAAAGCGTATGGGATGTTATTCTTACGACAAATGCGATCGATTTCCAATATAATTGGAAGAACGACATCTTGGATTTCGCTAATATAATGGGTAGTACCATTCTTATCGTGTCCTAAAAGATATTGATCATGATCGATGACATATGCGTTTTTCATGTAAATATTAATTAGTGATTTGGATTAACGTTAATCTTGCCGTTATTACACTGCACTGTACGTGTACCACTTTTAGCAAGCCAGTTACTGCCTCTTTTAATACATTTCCATCTTTCAACAGTGCCGTTAAAGGAAATGGTTTGAAGTTTTGGGGTATTAAAGAAACAGTTAAAACCGATTTCTTGTAAAGAACTTGGTAAGGTGACAACCGAAAGATTGACACAATTAGCAAAAGCGGAACTACCTAATTGCGAGATGCCTTCAGGAATGTCCGCTGTTGTGATTTCTGTATTTTTTGTATAAGCTCTATCACCAATGGTGATCACCGAACCACCATTGTTTTTGTTTTGTTGTGGCTGATTTGGATTTGACATTGGCTCTGTATGAGCAAATGGGACGATTTCAGGTCTATCATCTTCTTCATAATCACCATCTC
>CAMNMM010000047.1:0-6196 GCA_946544655.1 uncultured Caryophanales bacterium
ATTGAAGTAGAGAACTATCAAATAGGCGCTAAAGCATTTAGAGGCTGTATGGCGTGTAATTACTGCTATGAAGCACATGAATGTGTATTTAAAGATGATGTTAATCAATTAGCGAGAATCTTTAATGACTCTGATGGTCTAGTAGTGATTTCTCCTGTTTATTATGGTTCTGCGAACGGATCACTTATCTCTTTATTAGATAGATTGTTCTATAGCACACATTTTGATAAGCGCTTCAAAGTGGGTGCAGCGTTCGCTGTTGCTAGACGCGCAGGAACAACTGCGACATTTGATGAATTGAATAAGTATTTCACTATCAACCAGATGCCTATCGCATCAGGTAGATATTGGAATAATGGCTTTGGTAGAGAACAAGGTCAAATAGAAAAGGATGAAGAGGGTATGCAAAATGCTCGTATAGTGGCCCGTAATATGGTCTTCTTAATGAAAGCTATAAGGGACGCTAGATTGAAATATGGTTATCCTGAAAAAGAAGAGACCAAATATACACACTTTATTAAATAAAGATAACAGAAATCTTTTAAGCAAATAGAATCTCCGCTTTGTCTAAATGGGCGGAGATTTTTATGAAAAAAGATAAATGTTATCTAAAATGCGCTTATAATGAATGGTAACAGGATATTGGTATGGAAACATTAATTTTAATTTTAATTTGGCTTGGCGCTATTAACATGGTATCGAATATTGTTTTTTATATTATCTTTGCATTTAGGATGAAAGATGTTATTTCCGGTGGGGTTAAAAGAGATAGTGCGATGATTATCATCGGACTAATTCTTATCATCTTCTTTTTAATCGGATATATCTATGTTGCAATATACGCTGATCCTAGTGTGATCACCGCCTTTATCTTATTCTTTGGTAGTTTATTTGTAACACTTGTCATTATTTTATTAAATCGTTTAATTAAAACATCAAAACAAAGATCGCTTGAGATTGCTCAGATATTAATTAGTGTTATTGATTCAAGAGCACCTAGTCTCCAAGGACATAGTTTACATGTTAAAAATTTAATGACAGTCTTTTATAAACATTTACCACGTCATTATAAAGGTGATTATAATCTTATCTCTTTAGAATATGCGGCCTTATTCCATGATATTGGTAAATTAGAACTACCAACAGAAATATTAAATAACGAAGGTAATCTAACCGAAGAACAACAACAAATAATGCGTACCCATCCTCAAATTGGTGTTAGATTATTAAGACCTATTAAATCTTTTGATTATATTGCGGACTGGATCTTATTTCATCATGAAAGAGTGGATGGGGAAGGCTATTATTTTAAAAAAGCTGATTCTATCCCATTCCCTAGCAAGATGATTGCTATTATTGATGCTTATTCTGCGATTACCATGGGAAGAGTGTACTCTAGACCTCAAACCTATGATGAAGCCATCGCAAACATTAAGGCAAAAGCGGGAACAAAATATGATGAAGAACTAGTGGATATCTTCGTTTCTATTCCTAAAGAAGAAATAGAAGCATGCGCTGTACAGTTAGATAACATTAAAGAAAATATTAAATAAAGATGGATAGATTAAAAAAGAAAAAAGTATCCGCTCTTGGAGCCTTAGGTTTATCAATTGGTACCGCTATCGGCTGGGGCTCTTTTGTGGTCACTGGTAGTTCCTTTTTAAGTAAGGCCGGACCACTTGGTAGCATTATCGGTATTATTATCGGCATGCTCATCATGCTAGTTTTAGCGTATAACTATCATTACATGATGAATAAATACCCAGATTCTAATGGTGGTATTTATACCTTTGCAAAAAACACCCTAGGTGGAGATCACGCTTTCTTAGTGTCATGGTTTTTAATTATTACTTATGCCGCGATATTATGGGCTAATGTCTCTTCTATCTCTTTATTTGCGAGATATATCTTTGGTAATACATTCCAATTTGGATTCCATTATTCCATCGGTGGATATGATATTTGGTTAGGAGAGATATTGTTATCTCTAACAATCTTCTTATTATTCGTCGGTGTTTGTTTATTAAAAAGAAATGTTTCTACCTCTATACAAGCAGGATTAGTAATCTTATTCGTCGCGTTAATAATCGCGGGATTTATCGTCGCTTTTGTTATGCATCAAGGAGGAATAGATACTTATAAACCTGATTTCGCTCCTAATGGGAATAATGAATTTATCCAAATTGTTGGAGTGGTGGGGATGATGCCTTGGGCCTATATTGGTTTTGAAAGTATCTCTCATCAATCTAAAGATTTTAAATTCCGTCATAGAAATGTCTTTAGAATCTTTTTAATCTCGGTGACAGTGACGGCCTTAGTCTATATTCTTATTTGTCAATTATCTATCAGTGTCTTCCCAAGTGAATACGCGAACTGGTATGAATATTTAACAAGTTCAACTTCTTTAAGTGGATTAGATGGAATACCGGCTTTCTATGTCATCCATCGTTATTTAGGCAATTTTGGTTTAGTGATGTTTGTCATCGCTTTATTAGCCATCATCTTAACGAGCATCATCGGTAATATGTTAGCTTTATCTAATTTACTTCATTCAATGGCGGTGGACGGGGTCTTCCCAAAACATTTTGCGAAATTAGATAAAAACGATAATCCAAGAAATATTATTATTGTTATCGCAGTTATCACATCTTTAATGCTTTTCTTTGGAAGAATATTAATTGGATGGATTGTTGATGTTAACACATTCTGTGGGATTATCGTTTATCTATATATCTCTATTATCACCATTAAAAAAGCGCGTCATGACGCGAATCATGGCGGAGAAGGTATGCTTGCAGGAATTGCCGGTTTAGTGCTTGGTATAGCCTTTGCGATATCTGTTATCTTTAATGATTTTGTTAATTCTGATTATTTAGCTAAAGAATCGATATTATTCTTTGTGATATGGGCTCTCGTGGGCTTTGTGTATTATGCATTCTTAATTAAGAGAGATAAACAGAGAATGTTTGGTCATTCTATGGTCGCTTTATTTGGTCTATATATCTTAATCATCTATTCTATTGGTTCATGGATGCTTAAGGTTATCGGTGATGATGGTGCTGCAGATAGAAGCGAAGCTGTGATTGGTGTTATTACAAGTACATCAATATTAATTGTCACTCAAATTGTCTTCTTTGTCGTTTTCTCTACGATTAAGAAAAGAGAAGTAGCGTTACAAGATAAATTGGTCTTAGGAATGGCCACGATGGTGGAAGGTAGAGATAATTCCACAGGAGGACATATTAAAAGAACAAGCAATGTTGTTCGTTTACTCGTTGAAGAGATGATGAAAGATCCTTCTTTAGAATTAAATCATTCTTTCTATCAAAATGTCATCAAAGCCGCGCCTATGCATGACTTAGGAAAAATCACTATTGATGATGCGATATTAAGAAAACCAGGAAGGTTCACTCCTGAAGAATATGAAGTGATGAAATCCCATTCTCCAGAAGGAGCGAAGATTTTAGAACAAATCTTAAAAGATGTCACTGACAAATCATTAGAAGGAATCGCTATTAACGTTGCCCATTATCATCATGAAAGATGGGATGGAAAGGGTTATCCTAATGGTTTAAAAGGTGATGATATACCTTTAGAAGCGCGTATTATGGCGATCGCTGATGTCTATGATGCTTTAGTGAGCAAAAGAGTGTATAAAGATGAATTTTCTTTTGATGACGCGAACCGCATCATCATGGAAAACATGGGTAAACAATTTGACCCAAGTTTAGAAAAATATTTTGTTAGAGCAAGATCTAAAATAGAAAAATACTATCTTGATAGTAGAAAACAATAGCAACACATAATATGTAAATAATCCACAACTCGATGGGGTTGTGGATTTATATTATTTTAATATTTCTATAGCGGTAACAGCGATGTTATATGCTTCTTGTTCTTTGTTCTTTAAAATGAAATTAATCTGATTATATGGTGGTTCTTTTAATTGATCTTTATTTTTTATCTCAAGATTAAAGACATCAACATCTTTGATTAAACATGCTGATAAAAGCATTACTTTCGCGGCATATATCGCGGTGCTATTCATGGAGAAAGAGCGATTAACTATATGCATCTTAATTTTATTAACTCCATCAACTAATTCTAGATAATCAACTTTATTAAATTTGCCCCAAGATAATAATGATAAAGCAGTATCAAAGGAATCTTTCAAAGAATCAATAGGGGTTATATCTAAATTCCTATAAGCAATTTCTTCTTTCGCTGTTTTAAAATATGTATCTCTAACAGCTTTGAAGTCTTTTGCAATATCAAACAAAGAAACCACATCATAAAATTGTTTAATAACTTCTAATCTCTTGTCATTAGAGAAATCTTCATTATGATATTTAATTCCAGTAGTGTGAGGAGCAAAAGCACATAACTTATCACCTAATATCGATTCAATAGTTGGAATAGTGACGTAATAATCTTCGCCTTCTGTAATTAGAAAGCCATTATTAATCGGCTTAGTAATCGTTTTAGCGTAGTTATTATCAGAAAACAAGATATCTAATAAAACAGTGATTTCTCTATTTTTGATTGGTGATAAATAAGTGAATTTATAATGCTTTTTAGAAATAGATTTATTTGTGGTTCTAACTGATTCACTAACAGAAGTAAATGGAAATATATTAGCGACTTCGTTAATAAAAGAATCAATATCGCAGTTCTTATTCACTAGTATATCAACATCGGTACTTAATCTTTTAGGTACATCAAATAAGAGCATTAAGCTAGAACCTCCTTTAAAGATGAATTGCAAATCAACTTTTCTAAGAGCTTCTACAAGGCCAAGAGCAAACACTGTTCTTTGAGCGAGTTCAGGATCTACTTTATATTCTTTTTGAATTCTTTGTATATTTTCTAAGGTAAATGTTTCTTTCCTAATCATTAAACATCATCTCCATTGTTTTGGGCGCTAAGAGTTTTAATTTATCTAATGCGTGTCTTCTTTTTGCGTAATTTTTTAAAGTATCGTATTTAACTTTGTAATTGAACAATATGTCCTTGATCATATTGGGCAACTCTGCTCCTTCATAGAAGCAGTTAAGCGTAGTGGAACAAATCATATCAATTGCTAGTTTTTCTATTGTTGTTCTTTTATTCTTTTTATCAATTGGCGATTTGCTAATTAAAGGCGAAAGGATTATTGAATCTTCTTCTATATACCTAAATACATCTTCCTTACTAGGATTCATTAATATGCTTTTATAACCAGCATCTTTCAAGGTATTGAATACGTGTTCTAAGAAGAACTTATCTACTTCTAAAATAACAACATTTCTATTTATTAAATGATTTAAGAATTGATTTAAAGCAGTAGTGGCTTCATAAATCACATATTCAAAATCAGATGAATAATTATTCTTCATTAACTTATCCACCTTTTTAGCAATATTACTTTCTATTTCATTGTTAAAAGATTTACGTTTAGCAAATACGTATTGTGTTTTCCCAACTCTAGTAATCTCTCCATTATTTTCCATCTCCTCTATTTTGTTATATAAAGAAGATGACTTATATCTAGGATTAGATTTAAGAATTAGACCCATTAAGTCTTCAGTACTATAAATTAAATCGCCGTTTACCACCATACGTCTATATTATATATCATTTTTGGAAAACAACCACTTTTTTATTTTTTTGGCTCAATTCCAAAATTTAAATTGCTAAAAAATTATTATATAAATAATTCACTCATAATTTTGAGTGCTATAATTTACACAAAGGGAGTTATATCTATTATGTTTAAAAAATTAATTGCAGAATGTTTTGCCACAATGTTTCTAGTACTAATCGGTTGTGGCGTAGCAATTGGTGTTGGATGTGGTGATACCGGTGGTATTGTTGCTACCGCAGCCGCATTTGGCTTATCAATTGTTGTTTTGGCCTATTCAGTTGGTCAAATATCAGGTGGTCACGCTAATCCAGCTGTATCTTTAGCCATGGCAATTAGAGGAGATATTACTTGGAAAGAATTCTTCTTATATTGCTTAGCCCAAGTAGTTGGTGCTTTCATTGGTAGTGGTATCTTAGCTTTAATCTTCTGGGGTGTTAAAGCCACTGGTTCTAATAGTATTGCTAGCTTCGTTATCTTGACAGGCGCAAGTGAAGTTAACTTTGGTCATGTGATGTTAGGCTTATTAACTGAAGTCGTTTTAACATTCTTATTCCTTATCGCCGTACTTGGTGT
>CAMNMM010000048.1:0-5979 GCA_946544655.1 uncultured Caryophanales bacterium
CCATTTAATCAGGTGAAACAAATCATGGATAAGACTAACACTAAAGTAGCGTTCCTTTTCGAACAAAGAATCGCTAAAGAAGTGAAACAATACCGTGAAATTGCGGATCAAGTATACGTGACACGTATTGAAGATGATTTACCTTTAATGAAAAAGTTCATTTATCACAATTTCATGAACTTTAGAATTAGAAAGAAATTAGGCAAGATGCCAGCGAGATTCAAATTCGATGGTTTCAAATATACTTATCAATTAAAACCAACTGGTAAAGAAGTACCTGTCGCAAAAGCGGATAAAAATAGATGTTCTGTGTTATTACACAGTGGTTCCACAACTGGTAAACCAAAAACCATCTGTTTAAGTGATTACGCTTTTAACTTTATTTCGCAATATGCTTATGCTTTCCTCGCCGTTGATAAGGATAAGATGATTGGTCATAAAATGCTCAGTGTTTTACCAAGCTTCCATGGCTTTGGTTTATGTATGACCATGCATGCCCCTTTAGTGAATTCATTCTCTTCTATCCTCATTCCTAAGTTTAAAGCGGAAAAAGTAGTGAAAGCGATGAACGCCACTAAACTTACCTGTATGTGTGGTGTACCAACAATCTATGAGAAATTACTCCAAGAACCAACATTTGTTAACAATAAGAACTTAAAGTATTTGCATTGTTGTTTCTGTGGTGGTGACTCTATGCCAAGTGACTTAGAAGAACGCTTTAATAAAACGATGGAACAAGCGGGTTCTAAATGCCGTTTATTCCAAGGATATGGTTTAACTGAGGCTATCGCTGTTAACTGTGTTAACACCTTTAACGCTAATCGTAAAGGTTCATTAGGTAAAGCTATGCCTGAAGCAACATTCAAAGTTGTCGATGAACAAGGCAACGAAGTACCACGTGGTGAACTTGGTGAAATCATCATTAAAAGTGGGGCGATTATGCTTGGCTATTATCAAGATGAAGAAGCCACTAAAAACTGCTTAAAAGATGGTTACCTTTATACTGGTGACCTTGGTTATATGGATGAAGATGATTTCATCTATTTCAAGCAACGTAAAAAAAGAGTGGTGAAAGTCTCTGGTGTTGCGGTCTTCCCAAGTGAAGTCGAACAACTCATTGAATCAATGCCAGAAGTTTCCGCTTGTGCGGCTATTCGTATTCCTGACGCTAAACTTCAAAACTCATTAAAAGTCTTTGTGGTCGCCAAGGTTTTTGATGAAACCGCAATGAAAGAAAAAATACTCGAAACATGTCGTAAATATTTAATTAGATGGTCAGTTCCTACTGAGATTGAATTCAGGAATGAATTACCATTAACAATGCTCGGAAAAGTTAATTTCCGTGTGTTACAAGAAGAAGAAGACAAAAAACGCGGCCTGCTGTGATATATTTTTTTCACATGTGGTCATGGCGGAATTGGTAGACGCGCTGGTCTCAGAAGCCAGTGAGGAAACTCATGGAAGTTCAAGTCTTCTTGGCCACACCATTTTATGTATATAAAAAGACTCTATGAACTAGATTAGATTCAGTTCAATCGAGTCCTTTTTTACTCTAAATAAGTAATAGTGGCCACTGCGACTCGTTCATAATGGCCTTTAGCTTGGTAAGTACCATCAACTGAACTATTTATTGTACCATCTATATCCGTTTTTATTTCTTCTTCGATTTTAACAACGAGGCCTTTTTCATTAAATGTTAAGGTATTGATACTTGTGCCTTGGTATGTTCCTTCAAAAGTAGCATTGGCCGTACCTGGTCTATCACTAGAAATGGTCATTGAAGCTTTTAATGGACTTAGATAGAACTTATCACTATAAGTGAGATTATCAGATTTTTCAGCCTCATTCTTTCTTTGTGTCTGCCATCTAAACCAGCCCTTAATGTCATTAGGGTAACCTTCTACAAGCTTTTTTGACTCTGTTGTTTTAGTCGTGTCGTTTGTAACTTTGTTATAACCATCTGGAGTTCTTTCAAATTCCAAAACTGAAGTAACAGTACCTGTTTCAGAACTGCCTCTAGCCTCTAATGGTGTACCTTCAATCTTTTCAGTAATTTCATATTTGAATACTGCTTTTGTGAATGTAATATCACCAAATTTATCAACTTCTGTTTTAAAAGCATCGTAGCTTACAGAATCATCTTTGATAGAACTACTGATAGGTGCATTTGAGCTTGCAGGCTGACTATTTGAATTTGCGCAGCCCATCATAAATAAAGCTGTTAAGATTAAAACACTGTGCTTAAATAAAGATTTCATAGATTACTCCTTATTTTTTGAGATTGATTATCTCCATTATACACATTCATTTCTTTTAATTAAAGAGCATAAAAGATATGATAGTGCTATGAAAATTGACCGCTACTCCACATGTTGCTATTTAAAGAAAGATGAAAACTATCTTCTTCTTTATCGTAACAAAAAGAAAAATGACTATAACAAAGGTAAGTGGATTGGTGTTGGTGGTGGTTTAGAAAATAACGAAACACCAGATGAATGCGCTATTCGTGAAGTTAAAGAAGAAACAGGATTAGATGTCCATTCATTAAAATGCGCTGGTGAAGTAGATTTCATCTATGATGGATACTTTGAAAAGATGTATATCTACGAGATCACTGATTATAATGGTGACCTCATTGATTGTAATGAAGGTGAACTGCGCTATATTTCCATTAAAGACATCTTTAATTACCCAATGTGGGAAGGCGATAAAGTATTCTTACCTTTATTAATAAATCACGAGCCATATTTTAGAGTTAGACTAATTTATGAAAACGATATTTTAATAAAGTCGGAAAAATATTGATAAAAAATGATGATAATTTAATTAATTTATGTAATAATAACAAAGCGCGCTAGGGGTGTAGCACAATGGCAGTGCAACGGTCTCCAAAACCGCTGATGCGAGTTCGATTCTTGTCACCCCTGCCAAAAGTATTTAACAGCCTTAATAAATCAGGGCTGTTTTTTGTTACTTATAGCGTTAATCTTAAAAAGACATTATCATATATATTGTGAAAAGATTTAATAACATTTCTATATATAGAATTATCGCCACGATTTGTGTATTGCAATTCCATATTTTCTATATTCTTTACGCTAGAGCAATTCCATATGAAATGCTTTTAAGTAAAGGGGTACAAGGTCTAACTGCTTTATCAGGCTTTTTATATTCACAAAAACTCATCACTGATAAAAAGAAGTTCTATATTGGTAATCTAATTAAATTAATGATTCCCGCTTTAATAGTGGTGCTTTTTATCGCTAGTTGGGATGTTATTTACATGGCTATCAATAACAGTTGGGATTGGATGATGTTTGCTACTCATCGCGCCTATCTTGGTCGTATCATCACTCAAGTCGATAATTATTATTATCTTGCCTATATCATCATCTGCTATTTGATTACTCCAGTATTACAGCGCAATGATAAGTGGAGTGTTGTGGCGGTGGTTTCTGTGATCGCTATTGAAGTAGCGGTTGGCTTCTTCTTTGGTCCAGCCATGATTGCGGTCACTTATGTTATTGGCTACTACATTGGTAAGAAATGGTTCAAGACATTCACTAATCCAGAAGAAAGATTTAGTTTTAAAGCACTAGGCTTATGGACACTAATACTATTAGCCTCAATAGGAGCGTATATCCTCATCCAAACATATAGCTTTGGTGATGCCTATTTCTTAAAGCATCTTCACGATATTGTTAACAATATTATTGTCACCACCTTTGGTGTGGCAACTTTATTCTTTATGTTAATGGTGCTTAAACCTCTTAATAAGTTCAAAGGCTTACCATTATTTAAATACACTGATAAATTAGCCTTAATCATCTATTTGATGAATCAAGCATTTATGTGTGGGGCAATGAATATCACTAGATGGGTTGAACCAATGTGGCTAGTAACTATTCTCATCTATGTCTTCACAATTATTTCATCCATCTTATTACTTTTCATTAGTGAACTAGTGCTTAAGAGCATTAATAAGCGCCCACAAAAGGTTATTATAAATGAACAAAAAAGCTAAGAAGATTATTATCAGCTCTCTTATCGGAACGGTTGTTCTTTATTTTGGCCTAGGCATTATAGGCACACTCGTAGCCACTGAAGGCTTTATTAATGTCAGAAACTGTGATCCTGATTTATTAGAACAAGACTTCTACCGCGTACAAAAATGTCGCGCTGATTATGAATCATTAAAAGATAGAGAAGTAGTGACTTTCCCATGTGGTAAAGAAACACTAACTGGTTACTTATATGAAAACCCTTCTCCTAAAGGAGTCATCGTATTTTCTCATGGTGTGATGAATCTTGCAGACGCTAATATGTCACAAATGCATAATTATTATTTCACTCATGGTTATACAGTCTTCTCTTTTGATATGACAGGGTGTGGTCGTAGTACTGGTAAAGGCATTAGAACGCTATATGAATCCACTAACTGTGTTGTAAATGCAGTAAATAAGGTCAAAGAGCTTGATAAAACTAAAGAATTACCAATCTTCCTTATCGGTCATAGTTGGGGTGCCTATGGAGCGGTTACAGCCTCTAACAAGGTTGATGGTGTTAAAGCGGTAGCCTCATTCTCCGCTTATAACACTCCAAGTGAACTAATGTATGGTTCAGTGGAAGCTAACACTTCTAAAGCCATGATATTAACAAAGCCAGCATTTGAATTAGGCTTATTCTTACATTGGGGCGCTAAAATACATCAATCCGCTGAAAGCGCTATTAAGAATAATCCAGATATTCCTTACATAGTAATTCATGGAACAGAAGATAAAACTGTTCCTTATAAGACATACTCCTTATACGACAATATCGTTAACGATCATTATGAAAATGTGACTGCGATTAAGTTAGAGGGTATCCATCATGGAACACCTTGGAAAACCTTAGAAGCAGAAACCTTAACGGGGGAATATGAAAAAGGATTAAGCGATTTAAGAAAAGAGTATAAAGGTCAACTACCTGATGAAATAAAAGAGCAATATATCGCTTCAATCGATTTAGACAAAAGTAGTGCGGTTAACACCGAATTATTAGAAAAAATAGACATAGTGTTTGATTCGTTTGTTATTAAGTAAGTATGAAAAGCCTGACTCCGAAGTCAAGTTTTTTCGACAAAAGTCTGATTCTGTCAACATAATTTATATTCACACATATATGCGCACATTATGCGCATATGTTACTATTGTAACAAAGTGTTAACAGGTAAACCTTTGACTAAAAGTTAGGACTATACTATAGTTTTTTGGCAGTTCTACTTTTTGAGACTCATTAAGTAGAGACTGTTACAAACAAATAGAATCAATTCTATATGGTCATTTGTTATTATTGTTACTGCCTAAAGGAGGCTTTTATTTATGGCTAGACGAAAAGTTGTACGTCTCTTCTTCACAGTGGATGATAACTATATTCCATATCTCTCAGTTACTATTGCTAGTATTGTTAGACACGCTAGCAAGAAATATACATATCACTTAACCGTGCTCCATGACGGCTTATCATGTAAGAGTAAGAAGATCTTACGTAAATATCAAAACAACAAAAACATTTTCATTTGGTTCACAGACGTCACCGCGAAAGTGCATTCTTTATCTATTAAATTAGACGTCCGTGACTACTATACAATTACCACCTATTACCGTTTATTCTTACCTAACTTATTCCCAGTATTTAATAAAGGTTTATATCTTGATAGTGACATTGTCGTTAGAGATGATATCGCTAAACTTTATTTCACTGACTTAGGTAATAACCTAGTGGGTGCTATTCCTGATGCCTCAGTTCAACTCTATAGTGAGTTCTCTAACTATGTTGAAAAAGTCATTGAAATGGACCACACCAAATACTTTAACGCTGGTGTCTTATTAATGAACTTTAAGAAACTTAGAGAATTTGGTTTAGAAAAAAGATTCATTAACTTATTACAAAAAGTCACTTTCAAAGTAGCCCAAGACCAAGATGTCTTTAACTATT
>CAMNMM010000049.1:0-5780 GCA_946544655.1 uncultured Caryophanales bacterium
TCCCTATCTAAAAGGATGGGGGTAATACCCGCTTTTGTGGCGGCAATACAATCATTTATTGAGTCACCAACATAGCAAACGTCTTTCTTATCACCTTGATAATTAAACATTTCTAAAGCTTTTAAGATTGGGCCTGGATTAGGCTTTGGAATAGGTGCTTCTTTGTTACCCACTATTTCTTTAAAGAAGTCTTTTTGCATATCAAACTTCTTTAGAACATCTCTTACATGAGTAGCGTGATTACTAGTGACAATACCTAAATCCGCTTCACTCATTCTTAAATCAATGATGGTATCGTAAGTATCATCATAGATGTCAGTGAGATTAACACTTTCTATTGAGTTAACGTATTTATTAATATCTTCGATAAAATCGTGATATCTTTCCTGAGGAAAGCCTAAGCGCTTATAACTATCAGGAATTGGTTCACGAGTAAAACCTAAAATATCATCTTCATTCACTTGATAGCCCATGTTTTCATAGGCTTTCTTGAAGACGTATTTTGATGATGGAAGGGTATCAAATAACGTTCCATCAAAATCGAAAAGATAGAGTTGGAATTTTTGCATTTAATTAGTCCGCGAGTGAGCCCATTGGATCCCATGGTTTTAAGACCACTGGTTCACCTTGTAAGGCTTTTAATTCTTCTTCGTTTAAGTATTTCTTATCCACGACTGCTTGATAGACAAATTGATCAAACCAGCTCTTGGACATGATGTAGTAACCATCTTTAGCGCGGTCTTTACCCCAGGAGTTTTCAATCTTCCATTTGCTTGGAATTCCTTCTTTGAAGGAAACACCTGTGATACACATCGCGTGGTTCATTTGAGAAGCATGATAATCTAAGGATTCACCTTTGTTCATCTTAAGGTCTAAACCGAAAGGTGTATTGAGGTCAAATCTTGTGTCGTCCCAGACACCTTCTTCTCTATCTCCATAAAAGCCAACATCACTACCGAACCAGACGATTCTATCATCTCTTAATTGTTTTAAGATGAGTTCTTTCATTCTGTCCATTGTGACATTTAAGTGTGTGACTTGTTTGCCACCGACGACATTGCCTAAGTATTGCACAGTGTATGTTTTACCAAAGGCTTTATCTTTTGTTGGAGCATTGATTAATGAGACATAGTCATTTAATGAATCACCAAGATACTTATCTTTGAATGATAAGGCATCAAAACCTTTTTCAAGATGGTAATTACCATCTTTATCAGTATATTCGAAATCGAATTTTTCTGGTGGTAAGCCATATGCATTAACAAGTAAGAAATAGATCTTATTTAAGACTTCTTCTTTTTCTTTTCTAACGGCTTCTAAACCTTTTGCTTGATATAACGCTTTAGCGTCACTAGCGAATTTTCTAATAGTGAAGTTAATTAATTGAGCGGTTTCACGAGTGGCACTACTGGTATTTGTTTCAGGATAAACATTCTTTGGACATAAGCCATATTTATTGGCTAATGAGACAAACATATCCCATTGACCACCATCACCAACACCATTTTGGAGAAGGAACGCTAAGGTTCTGTCATCATATTCTTTATCAATGAGTTCGATAACAGCTTCTAATAAGTAGTTGGATTTTTCTAAGCGGTCATAGAACGCTAAATAGCTTTGAGATAATTCGAAGTTCGCTAAGTTAAGTTTCTTAGCAATGACTTCTCTGCAAACATTTGTGGCAGCGAATAACCAGCATCTACCAGAAGCCTTTTGGTTAGCAGCGGGTAATGTTTTGATATTTATATCAAAGTTGAAATCCATTTCTTTGATTTCGTCTTGGCTAGCAGCCACAGTTAATAAAGAATTCTTCACTAAAGCATGACGAATGATTGTGTTCTTTTCGTCACCTTTGTAGTTGTTTAATTCTTTTTCTAAATAAGTTTTTTTAATTGGTTCCATATGGAATACCTTCTTTCTAACGGGTTTATTTTATTCAAAAATAATATTTAATTCAATTTATACGATAAAAATAGAGTATGATAATAACATGGACAAAAAAGAAACCAAATTAAATTCAGAGCAAATATATGAAGGAAGAGTCATTTCTTTAAGAAGAGATGAAGTCTTATGCCCAAATGGTCAAAAATCTATTAGAGAAGTTGTCTCTCATTTAGGTGGGGTCGGTATTTTAATTAAAGTTGGTGATAAGTTCATCATCGAAAAACAATTCCGTTATGCCTTAGGTAAAGAGATCTATGAACTTCCAGCGGGTAAACTTGAAAAAGGTGAAGAACCATTAGAGGCTGCGAAAAGAGAATGTCTCGAAGAGACAGGCTATCGCCCTCTTGAGATGATTCATTTAGGTGACATGGTACCAACATGTGGTTATTCTAATGAAGTAATTCACTTCTATTACTGTGGTAAGTCCGTTAAAGAAGAAAGACATTTAGATAGCGATGAATTTATTGATGTGATGTTTCTCACAATGGATGAGATTGAAACATTGATAAAAGAAGATAAAGTCGTTGACTCTAAATTATTTACCGCGCTTACTTTATATAGAGCAAAGATTCTTTAGTTGATATCAATATTAGCGATGACTTCATCGCTATTTTTAAACTGTAAACGATATAAATCAGAATAGATGCCGTTAAGTTTCATGAGTTCATCATGGCTGCCTTTTTCCATAATTTTTCCTTTGGAAACAACGGCAATTTCATCAGCGTTTTTAATCGTGGATAATCTATGAGCCACTATTAAACAAGTTCTACCTTTAGCGAGTTCTTGCAAAGATCTTTGGATGAGCATTTCTGTGGTGTTATCTAATGCACTTGTGGCCTCATCTAAGATAAGAATTGGAGGATTCTTTAAGAATAATCTCGCAATAGAAAGACGTTGTTTTTGACCACCACTTAAACGCACGCCTCTTTCACCAATTTCGGTATTCCAACCATTTGGTAAGGAGTTAATGAAATCTAAGATATTAGCCTTTCTAGCGGCTTCCATCACTTCTTCATCTATAGCGTTTGGTCTACCATATAAAATATTATCTTTAATCGTCCCACCAAAAAGGAAGACATCTTGCTGGACAATACCAATCTTTTCTCTTAAAGAACGGAGTGTATAGTCACTGATATCGATATTATCGATATAGATGTGACCATGTTCTAAGAAATAGAATCTTGGAATAAGGTGGCATATTGTGGTCTTACCACCACCAGAAGGACCCACTAAAGCGAGAGTTTTACCCGCTTCTAAATGGAAAGATACATCATCTAATACTTCGTTATTTTCAACATAATGGAAACTAACGTGATCAAAGATTAAGTCGCCTTGAACAGTATCAAATTCACTTTTACCGTTATAGATGTTTTCACTCTTTTCATCAATCAAAGCGATGAATCTCGCAAAACCTGCGGAAGCACTTTCAAATTGCTCCATGAACATGATGAGTTGATTAATTGGATTAATAAATAAACTAACAGAAATGATAAGCGCACTGTAATCAGCAGGATTAAAGTCATTTATTTTTCTCAAGAGGAAGAATCCACCTAAAACTAAGACCAAAACGTTAAAGAAATCAGTCACAAATTGGGAAATAGCGAAGTATTTACCCATTGATGAGAAGACATTAGTTCTCGCTTTAATATAGTCTTTATTTGTTTCTTCAAATCTTTCTCTTTCAATTTCTTCATTAGTGAAGGCTTTAGTGACTCTAATACCAGAGATAGAACTCTCTAATCTTGCATTAATATTAGCGATGGCTTTTTTAGAGTTACGCATATCCGTTTTGAATTTACGACGGAAGACCCAAGTTAATAAGAATATGATAGGAATAACACCTAAAAGCACTAAACCTAAGATCCAATCGATAAACATTAAGTAAGTGATAGCCCCTATCGCGGTAAATGAGGCGATGAAAAGGTTTTCTGGACCATGATGGGCTAATTCACTAATATCAAACAAATCGTTTGTCATCGTCGACATAATGACGCCTGTTTCATGATTATCAAAGTATGAATAAGGTAGAGTTTGTAATTTATTGAATAAATCAGTGCGCATTTCCCCTTGCATATGGACACCCATGACGTGACCATAATATTGCACGAAGTAACGTAGACCCATACGGACAAGATAGATAGCCACTAAAGAGGCACCACCAATAATGATGAGATTAAGATTATTATTTGGAATCCAATCATTAAGCATTACTCTAGTAATAATTGGATAAGCAATACCAGTAACGGCAATAAGAAAAGCCGCAGTCATATCTAGAAATAATATGAGCTTATGGTTCTTATAATAATGAACAAACCTTTTAAACATGCTTTTATTATATTTATTCATAAATAATTTGGATAGTGATTTGCTTTTAAAGGCAACAAAAAAGCCCGCTTAAGAAGCGAGCTCTTTTTCATTATAGATTTAGTTTAGCAATTATTTCGCTAAAGCCATACCGCCGAGGTAGTAAGAATAGCCACCAGCAACGTATTCGACTGTAATTGTGTTTGCACCAGCGACTAAATCGATTTCAATAATGTTGAACCATTCAGGAATGGAAATGTTACCACTATCAGAAACGCCTGAATCTGTAACATTAGAGAAGTTTGGTTCAGCACCTGGAGTAACGGCTGTACCGTTAACAGTGATTTTTGTTTTAACTTCGGCTTCACCGGCTTGTGCCCAGAAACCTGTTTTGTCTTTGTTGGAGACCTTAACACCAATCTTTAATTGGAGCATAGCTTTGCCAGCGGCTTCGGCTGTATATGTACCTGTAACGCCACCAACTTTATTGAACTTGAAGGCTTTTTCGCCTTTGAAGTCTTTGATATCGCCCCAACCAGTACCGGTTTTGGTTGCATAGAGTTCTTCGACTGTCCATGTTTGGAAAGCGACGAAGACGTGTGGAGCAAATTTAATGCTCTTAATGTAGAGTGAGCTGTCAGCAAGGGCTTTAATGACTAATGTATTTTCACCAACTTTTAAGTTAGCTTTGCCGATAATCATTTCAACGGCGCTGTAGCTTGTGTTAACTGTGCCTTCAAGAGCAACGACTTCATCGTTAACCTTGACTTCAAGGTTATCAGCTAAAACGATATTGGAACCTCTTAAACCAAAGTTGAGATCATATAAACCGGCTTTTTCAGCTTGGAATGTATATGTTAATGTAGCATCTTTCTTTGGATTTCTGAGCCAGAAGCCACTAGAACCTGAAGTATATGGATCGAAGCCACCTTCTGGAGCGATGACGCCAGTGGCGACATCAAGTGCAATGATACCTTCTTTTTCAAGAACTGTAACTGGGACTTTAGCGTCTTTGTAGTTACCTTCTTTGGAAACAGTGATTGTGGCTGTACCAGCTTTGACACCAGTAACTAAACCATTGGCATCGACTGTTGCGATTTGGTTATTGCTGGAGGCATATGTTAAGCCTTCCATTGTACTTGTAATTTGAGCAGTTTTACCTTCTCTAACTTCAATAGCTGTTTCGTTAACAGTAACTGGGGTTGGAGCAACATATGGTCTGAAGATGAAGTTATAGAATTCGGATCTGTAACCACCAGCCATACGTAAGGAGATTGTGTTCTTACCTTCATGTAAGTGGAATGTATATGGTAAGACATATTCAGCTCTTTGCATGTTTTGACTGCTACCTTTAACTGGGACAGATGTATCTGCATCAAAGTCAACTGGATTGCCATCAACATAAAGGATGTATCTGTAGTCTTCAATACGAGCACCCATCTTGACTTCGGTATCAAGTTCGACACCTTCGGTCCAGGAGCCATCTTCGTTCTTTGTAGCTTGAGCATGGTCTTTAACCATAACGACTTCAC
>CAMNMM010000050.1:0-5584 GCA_946544655.1 uncultured Caryophanales bacterium
AGAAGAAAATTAAGACCGAGGAAACTTGGCCTTTTTCTTTGAAAAATGTTAAATAAAATGTTCAATCACACGAAAGTCTCTTAAGTTTCGTTTAAGTGTGCGTATGTAATATTCTTATAAATAGTGTAAAATATATGCTAGTTAAAAAAAGAAGGTATAGACATCTGTTCATGCCTTTTAACAAACAAAGAAAGGAAAATCATATTAGAAATGAAAAAGATTTTTAAGAGACTTACTTTTTTAGCGGTGCCATTTATGGTTTTAGGCTGCGCTGGTCCAATCGGTAGCGATAGTAACCAAAGCACCTCTAATCAACAACCTTCTGTCAATAGTAGCGCTAATCCTTCATCAGATAAGTCAAACAGCGCTAATCCAAGTGCTTCATCCAGTAATGGTGGTGACCATACCCATACATTTGGTCAATGGAAGACAGAAAGCTTAGGCACAAAGATTAATGATGCCCGTTTCAAATATTCCACAATCAAATATAGAGAATGTAGTGTCTGTCATTATGAAGAAATTGATAGTCAACAAGCAGTCTTACCAGAAATTAGATTTGATTATAATCCTAATGATCCAAACGCTAACTTCGCTACTTCCGCTAGAAGTACCGATACAACTAGACCAAAGGTTAACGGCAAGTTAAGAATTACAAATGCTGGTGATAAGAACACCGCTAGTGCATATCCTGACGTTGATATGAAAGTGAGAGGTAACCAAACTGCTGGCTTTGATAAGAAAGGTTTCCAAATTAAATTCAATGCTTCTAAAACAAACCTTCTTGGCTTAAACGGTGGCAAGAAATTTAAGAAATGGGTCTTATTAGCGGATGCTAAGGATACAACAATTTCCAGAACTGCTTTAGGTATGACAATGTCTAAAGGTGTTATCAGTGCTGATTCAAATGTTTGGAGTTCAGACTTCACACCTGTTAGTGTTTACCTCAATGATAAATACTGGGGCATGTATATGCTCGCCGAACAAAAAGAAGTTAAAAACGGCAGAATCAAATTAGATGAACCAGAAGATGCAGATGAAAATCCAATTATGACCACTGACATCGGTTACTGCTTCGAATTAGACTACTACGCTAAAAACGAACCAGCTAAAGGTGCGGATGGTGATCCAACATTCTCTATCAACTATGGTAACTACTTTAAAAGTAGTGACTATAAGATTGAAAACTGCTTAGCGAACTCTGGTTTAGGTCTTGTTAGTACATACACTATGAACTCAGATATCAATGATGGTCCAACAGATGCTCATACAACTGATGCAAATAGTAATCAAGTCAAATGGATTAAGAATAGATTACAAGCCTTATTCAATGTCTTAGGCGAAGCCGCTAAGAATAAAGTTGCTAAAGATATTAATAGTAACAACGAAGTTATTTCTACTTCCTTATCCGTTAGAAAAACAATCGAAAAGAACTTCGACCTTAACGCTTGGGCAGAAGGCTTCATTATCAATGCTGTCTGCTTACCACCAGATGTTGGTTATTCATCATTCTATATGTCATTTAACAACGCTCCTAACGGCGATAAGAAATTAAGATATGATAACCCATGGGATTTCGATAGTAACTTCGGTAATAGAAGAAACTTCATTGAAAAGCCAGATACAGCTTCTTCCAGTGGTGGTTGGGGTCAATCCTCATACGATCCATATTTCATGGATAGAACCGCTAATATGTGGTTACAACTCTTAGGTAAACTTGACTTCTTCATGAATGACTATGTCAAACCAAAATGGAATGCTGCTAGAGAAAATGGCACATTTGAAGATATGGTTAAATTAGCCAAGACATACTATAAGTATTACGATGGTGAATACGCGAAGAACTTCGCTAAATGGACAACCACACAAGCCAGTGATAATAACGTTGGTAGTTATTTCAATGGTGATGGTGTTAATTCCGGTGAATTAAGAAAACCATTTGTGAACGTTAATGAACGTAAAGACGCACAAAAAGAAACACTCAATTGGTTAGTCAAACGTGTCAATTATCTTGAAAAGAAATGGGCACCAGAAAAGAATAGAACACCTCTTTCCGCTGACTAATCGTCATATTAATTAATGGTGGGGCTATTGCTCCACCTTTTAATATGCTTATAATAGATAACTGAAGAGGATTTATATTTATGAAGAAAATAGCATTTGTTTTGTTATTACAATCTTTGCTTTGTTTAAGTGCGTGTAATAACACTAACAGTCAACAACCACAAGAGCCAGAAGAAAAACCTATTAACGTTTTCATTCTTTCTGGTCAATCAAATATGGAAGGTAATACCCAATTTGATGATGGACATGGTTACTTACAAGAAGGATTAGATGAATTAGGTATCACTGATGCCCAGTGTTGCTATGATGGCATTCCAGAAGTACAAACTAGCTTCTATGGTGGTCCAGCATTCAATATGAATAATACTCGTGGTTCTAATAAAGAAGACAAAATGGCGGGTCTATTCTTAGATACTGTCTTAGGTATGGGCGCGGATGATAAACAATTTGGTCCAGAAGTAGGAGCGGCATATGTTTTAAAAGATTACGCTAGTAAGGAACAACCAATCTACTTTATTAAATCCGCTTTCGGTGGTAGTGGTCTTTCCGGTGGTTTTGGTCAAAGCTGGGACTTAACCGCTAATCCAAACCTATATAAAGATCATTTAAAAGTATTCGTTGAAAATAACTTAAAACTTATTGAAGAAAAAGAAGGTAAGAAACCTACTATTAAAGGATTCTTATGGCATCAAGGTGAAAACGATGCTCAAAGAAGTAACTCCTCTAAATACCAAGAACGCTTTGATAGATTAATTGGTCAATTTAGAAGTGACTTTGCTAGTTACGCTCCTGAAGAAAACGGTGATAACATTGCCTTAATTGACTGTTATATCTTTGATAAAGGTGATTCTGATTCTGCTTCACTACCATCTGGAGTTACAGTTGGGGATATTAAGCTATTAAACGCCGCTAAGAAGGCGATTAGTGAAGAACGTGAGAATAACTATATCATTAATTCTTCCTGGCAATACGAAGGCGGTTTGAAGTTACAAGTTAATGAAAACTCCAGTGGCGTAGATCATGGTGGTGTCGGTGGACAACACTACTGGGCTAAGGACATGTTCCAGTTAGGTATGGAATACGCTAAGATCATTGTTGAGAACGATTTACTTAAGTAAAAGAAAAAGGCACTGAACTCTGAATCAGTGTCTTTTATTATTTATAATGCTTTAGCCTTTTCAACAAAAGCATCTATTTTATCTTTTGATACTTTATATGTATGAGAGACTACACTAGGAGATGAACGATGGAAAGGATTCGCGGGATTATCGAAATAGTTAGTTAGCCTAACTAATTGTTTGTCTTCGCTCACCGCGATGAAGAAGTCGCGCTGTAAACCATAATACACTGTTGTGTCTGGATGGAAGAAAGTATCATCTGTTACTTCTTTATAATCGAAGCTTTTAACATCTTCTAATAAAGTGAGGTTGAAATCATGCACTTCTTTTTCGTTATACATAACAGTGGTATCTCTTTCCATTCTTCCAATTGTTTCGTAGAAGTTATCTAATGTTGTTTCTTCTTCCGCTTCTTTGTTGGTGTTGTTATAGATTTCTAGCATTTCAGCGTTTCTAGCTTTTACTGCTTCAATCATTGTGGCGCTTTCTTTTTTAGAAATACTATATTCGGCATATTGACTTATTCTTTCATCACCTTTTTTGCCTTGGGCTAATAAATGGATGCAGTTTTCATAAACCATTAAAAACAAACTATTATAATTACCACGTGTATCATCTAGCGTATATGTAAAACCTTCTCCTTCTACATCGGGAGTGGTTTTCTTTAAACGAATAGAGGAGATATTGTTTTTAATTATTTCTGCGACTTTGAATTTGTAGTCGTTGAAATGAGTTCTAGGGGTTTCACTAAAAACTCTACTTTCTGATCTAAGTGAAAAATAAGTAAATGCATCTTCGTTAATATCTGTTAACCATTCTTTAATTGAAATGGTTGGGGCTTGTTGAAAGTCACACGCTGTTAATAGTGACATTGCCATCAAAGGCACTAGTAGAATCTTTTTCATTCATCGTTCCTCACTTTTTTCGAAGCCAATTTTATTACATGTAAAGTTTAACTTTCTACCAAGATGGTATTTGAATTGTTATTTTTCTTGTCAGGTTAAACCTTACATTTATGAAAAAGTGGTGGGTTTTCTCCAATCACTTATTCGGTTACTAAAGAATCTAACACTTGTTTTAATTCAGCATGTGTTTCCTTACTAATAAGATAAGTAGTACGAACACCATAGGCACCTTCTTGGTAGTAGGAATCTTTTATGAATTTTGGTCTATAGTGGTAGCAGACTTGGATAATGTTATAGTCATTATTGTTATTAAACTTAGTGATGAAACTATCTTTAGCGAGCCATAACGATAAATTCTCGTTAAGTTGATAAACGGCTAATTTATTTTCATCTAGTAAGTAAACACGTTCTTCACTATCTACTTTGATAAGTTCTTTATCTTTTAAAGCATTTAGGAAAGAACGATTCTCATCTGTAATATTGCTATTGTTATATGTCATTGTGAAAGTAGTGGTTTCTTCTGCTTTTGCTAAGAAGTTTTCAATCGTGGCTTCTTGTTTTGCCAATCGTATTTCTCTATCAGAGGTGTCTTTCTTTTCTTTAGCTCTTTCTACTGCAGCATTAATAATTTTCTTACCTATTTCAGTGTCATATTCGTAATAGGCTCTCTGTTTATAATATTTATTACCATATTTATTAGACTTAACGAAATCCGTATATGTCATAATGTGATTTTCATATACATATAGAAAGCAACCAGTTGCATCGTCTATTCTATTTTGCAATAAATAGACAAAGAATATTTCTCCAGTTTCTTCTATTCTTTTATTTTTACGGGTGTAGTTACCAGTTACATTTTCTTTAATAGCTTTAAGGACATAGTTATCATAATCCCATTCATTTTCATCTATTTCATATGATTTGAAACCTTTATAGTATAAGTTGCACCAGCCGTTCGCTATCTTTTCATCTTCAGCATTTTCTAACCATCTATCAAGAGTGATCATCTTTGGCTGGTTTATATCACAACCAGTCATAAGAGATAGAGCAATAATAGGCACTAATAATAATTTTTTCATACGCCACTCCTAACTTTTTTATCCATTCTATTATGCGCAAAAGGATATCGCCTATCAAGATGATAGTTACACAAACATTGGCATATAAAGCCTAGAAGCCATATTTTCATTAAAAAGTTGAATATTTATCTAATTTATCTACCTGTTACAAATAAACCTTTTTATAAAAAATAAATATTTATTTATTGATACATGCGCCTAAAGGGCATACCATTATAAGTGGAAATTGAGTATAAGGTCATAGTAAGGTTGACCGTTTCTACATAGCACCGTTACTGCTATACTACTCACAATAAATTTTTGAGTGGAAAATATACCAATTTCTATCCCAAAAGGGTATTTTTCACGAAAGGAGAAAATAAATGAAAAATAATTTCATTACAAAGATCATCGGCGCAACGTTGGCTTTCGCTATGATGAT
>CAMNMM010000051.1:0-5566 GCA_946544655.1 uncultured Caryophanales bacterium
AATATTGAAGAGATCACATCATTATTCCAAAACGAATATCATGATCCTTCTTTAAGCCAAAACGCTGTTAATGTTTTATCTTCCTATATGGTTTATATTTATCCAAACCAAATTAATTATTCCAAAGAACAATTACTCGTGATCTTTGGCTATATCGCTAAAGAATTACTCCAAAGTAAAGATACTAGCTTATCTAAGATGTGCGAAAAATATCATTTAGATGAGCAAGAAATCAGTATGGAAGTTAATAAAATTAAAGCCCATTTAGAAGATTTTTAATTTTGCTTACTTCTTTATAAAGAAAATACAAGCGCTTTTGCTTGTCTTTTATTTTACACACGTGATATATTTATACACGCACACATTTGAAAGGATAAATATTAATCATGGAAAGAAAAGTAACCAAATTAGAACACTGCCATACAGAAGTGTTAGTCAATGTGGACAAAGATTTATGGAAAAAAGCGCAACAAAAAGCTTTTAACAAAGTTGCTAGTAACATTACCGTTCCAGGTTTCCGTAAAGGTAAAGCCCCAGCCAATATGCTCAAGGGCCGTGTTAACCAAATGGAAGTCTTTAACGAAGCAATCAATAACGTCTTACAACCAGTTTATGAAGATATCTTAAAAAACGAAGATATCCAACCAGTTGCTAGACCAGCCTTCGATGTCACTAAATTAAGCGAAGATGACTTAGAAATCAAAGTGACCATCGCCACACGTCCAGAAATTAACCTTGGTAAATATACTGGCTATGAATTAGGCAAAGCCACAGTGGAAGTCACTGATGAAGAAGTTGATTCCGCTATTGAAGGCTTAAGAAGACAATATGCCACAATCGCACCAAAAGAAGGTCAAGCTGAAAAAGGTGATACCGTTGTCATGGACTTTGAAGGTTCAGTCGATGGCGTGCCATTTGAAGGCGGTGCCGCTGAAAACCACGAATTAGAATTAGGTAGTGGTCAATTCATCCCAGGCTTTGAAGATCAATTAATCGGTGTTACCGCTGGTATTGAAGTTGACGTTAAAGTCAAATTCCCAGAAAACTATGGTCCAGATGAAATCTCTGGTAAAGATGCCGTCTTCCACTGCAAGATTCACGAAGTGAAACAAAAAGTCTTACCAGAATTAGATGAAGAATTCATCAAAGACTTAAACATCCCAGGCGTTGCGGATTTAGAACAACTTAAAGCCAATAGAAAAGAAGCTTTATTAAAGCAAAAAGAAAATAACGCCAAACAAGAATATCTCAACAAATTAGTTGATGAAATCAAGAAAGTTTCTACATTCGATTTCCCAGAAGAAATCGTTAAAGAAGAAACAGAAAACCGTAAAAAACAACTCGAACAAAGATTACAACAATCTGGTATCGATTTAGAACAATACTATGTCTTAACTAAGACAAAAGAAGAAGACTTAGATAAGCAATTAGCTGAAGAAGCTAGAAAAGGTTTAGAATCATTCTTCGTCATGGATTCTGTTGGTGAAAAAGAAAAACTCAACATCACCGAAGAAGAATTTGAATTCGAACTTTCCAAAATGGCGGAACAATACAATATGACTATCGACCAAATCAAGAATGCTTTAGGTCAACAATTAGGTCAATTCCGTCACAATCTTATCATGCAAAAGATTGAAAACTTCTTATTCGAAAACAACAAGTAATTTAAATTAAGGAGGTCATTTATATGAGCGATAGACCCCAAACATTGACATTACCATTACTTCCAACACGTAGTTTCGTGCTTTTTCCTAGTACTATTCAACCAATAGAAGCAGGAAGAAGTTTCTCTATTAACGCGATTCATGCGGCGCATTTACAAGCGGACTCTTTATTATTTGTCGCTTGTCAAAAGAACCCAAATGATGACACTATTGATTTCGATTCAATTTATCATGTTGGTACTTTATGCCGTATCGTTTCCATCGTGGAAAAAGGCGATTTAGTGAGAGTGCGTGTTGATGTCGTGGAAAGAATCGTTTTAAACGATATCTCATTTGACCAAGTAAATGGCTATTACGTCGCTAATGGTACAATCGACAATGTCCCAATGATGGATGAAATCACTAATGACTCCATCATTCGTGCAATCGTTGATAAATTAAACAATTTACCAAACGTTTTATCATTATTAAATAAGTCCACCCTTAACCAAGTTAACAAAGTTAAGGATGCGGCTTCTTTATGTTATATTTTAGCGAGCAATCTCCAATGTTCTACAGAAGAGAAGCAAGCGATTTTAGAATGTAACAACGTTAATGAATTAATGGAGAAGATCTTACTTCTCATCTCTGGCGAACAAACAAAGGCTCAAATCGATGAAAACATTGCTAACTCAGTGAGAGAATCAACCGAAAAGAGTCAAAAAGAATATTTCTTGAGAGAAAAACTCAAAGCCATTAAGAAAGAATTAGGTGAAGCCACTGATAGTGCTAATTCTCCTGAATCTATCTTAGAAAAGTTAGAGAAGAATCCATATCCAGAAAACATTAAAAAGAAAGTTAAAAGTGAACTTTCTAAGTTTGATATGATGCCTCAAGGCTCCTTAGAAGGCGCTTTGATTCAAAGCTACTTAGATGTTCTTATGAACATTCCATGGTGGGAAAAGACTGAAGATGATGAAGACCTTAAACATGTCGAAGCCATCTTAGATGAAGACCATTATGGTTTAGAAAACCCAAAGAAGAGAATCGTGGAATATTTAGCCATTAAGAAATTAACTGGTAACTTAAAATCTCCAATTCTTTGTTTTTATGGCCCTCCAGGTACAGGCAAAACTTCTTTAGGCAAATCCATCGCAAGAGCGTTAGGAAGAAAATTCTTCAAGTGCTCTTTAGGTGGCATTTCTGATGAAGCTGAAATTAGAGGTCATAGAAGAACATATGTCGGCGCTCTTCCAGGCCGTATCATTCAAGGCATGAGAAAAGCGGGAGTCACTAACCCAGTATTTTTACTCGACGAAGTCGATAAACTCGCTTCTAGCTATAAAGGCGACCCTGCTAGTGCCTTATTAGAGGTCCTTGATCCAGAGCAAAACAATCAATTCAACGATAACTACGTTGAAGAACCATATGATTTAAGTGATGTTCTCTTCATCTGTACCGCTAACTACTTAGAAAATATTCCTGGTCCATTAAGAGACCGTTTAGAACTCATCCAACTCTCTTCTTATACAGAGATTGAAAAGATGCACATCGCTAAGGAACACTTAGTGGCTAAACAAATTGCTCTTAACGGTTTAAAACCAGAACAAGTCGTCTTTGAAGACGATGCCTTAAGATTCATCATCCGTTCCTATACACGTGAAGCGGGTGTCCGTGAACTTGAAAGAAAGATTGCTTCTTGCTTAAGAAAAGTCGCGGTTAACTTTGTTAAGAATCCTGATTGTGGATTAACCACAATTAACGTTGATAAGGTTAGAGAATACTTAGGTGTCCCAATTTTTGAAGACACACAAAAAGAAAAAGAACCACAAGTCGGTGTTGTCACTGGCTTAGCCTATACTGAATATGGTGGTGACATCTTACCAATCGAAGTTAACTACTTCAAAGGTAAAGGCGCTCTCATCTTAACAGGTCATTTAGGCGACGTGATGAAAGAAAGTGCAAGTATTGCCCTTGACTACGTCAAGAGTAACGCTGAAGCCTTCCAAGTTGATCCTGAATTATTCGTTAATAGTGATATTCACATTCACGTTCCTGAAGGCGCTGTACCAAAAGATGGTCCAAGCGCAGGTGTGGCCATGACATGTGCGATTATCTCATGTCTCAGCCATCGTCCAGTTTCTCCAGACGTCGCGATGACTGGTGAAGTTACCTTAAGAGGTCAAGCTTTACCAATCGGTGGTTTAAGAGAAAAATCTTTAGCCGCTCTTAGAAGTGGTATTAAGAAAATTGTTGTTCCTAAAGACAACAAGAAAGATGTTGATGAACTTCCTAAGGAAGTTAAAGACACATTACAAATCGTCTTTATGTCTTCCGTGGAAGATGCTGTGAAGGAAAGCTTTGTTAAATGATTAACTTTCTAAACGCGACATTCATCAAATCTTGCCCGAATAGAAATGAAAAACCTCAGGCGCAAAAACCTGAGGTTTTAATCGTTGGGCGTTCTAATGTTGGTAAATCCAGCCTTATCAACGCCTTAACACAAAAGAAAAAACTCGCCTTTACAAGTAGTAAGCCAGGTCATACTAGATTATTAAATTATTACGATATCGATAATAAATTCTATCTCGTTGACGCTCCTGGATATGGCTACGCTAAAGGGGGCATTGATCTCGATAGATTATTCGCTGAAATGATGTCTTCTTATTTTGATAATAACACGGATTTAAAATTTGTTTTAATCCTCCTTGATGCTAGAAGAGAATTAAGCGAAGATGACCTTGAGATTGTTGAATACGTTAAAGAAAATAATATTCCTTTTGCCCTTGTCATCACTAAATACGATAAGGTTAATCAAAAGGAAAAGTCCGCTCTTAATAGATACCTAAAAGAAATGGGTCTCGCTAATGAGCAAGTATTTTATACATCAATACTAAAGAATGATAGTTTATCTCTTTTGAAAAAAGGGATTGAGAATAGCCTTTAATTTAGTATAATGTTATCGTCCGTTGAAGAAGAGGAGTAATCTATTAATCTTCTCATAGAGAATCGAGGATGGTGGAAGCTCGATAGGAGAAGTAGATGAAGGTCGCTTTGGAGGAATCGTTACCTAGCGAAAATAGGTTAATGAAGTGCGTAGAGGATTCTACGAACTAAGGTGGTACCACGCGAGAGCGTCCTTAGATAGGGCGTTTTTATTTTATAGGAGATCTTATTATGTTAGAAAAACGTTATAACCATCTTGAAGTGGAAAAAGGAAAATACCAGAAATGGAAAGAAGCTGGCTACTTTGCAAGTGGTGATATTTCCAAGAAACCATTTAGCATTGTCATCCCACCTCCAAACGTTACTGGTAAGTTACATATTGGTCACACTTGGGACACAACCATTCAAGACATCATTGTCCGTTATAAGAAGATGCAAGGCTATGATGTTTTATGGCTTCCAGGCATGGATCACGCTGGTATTGCCACTCAAGCGAAAGTCATGGAAAAGCTCAGAAATATGGGTAAAGACGTGACGAAAATCACAAGAGAAGAGTTTTTGAAGTGGGCGTGGGGCTGGAAAGATGAATACGCTAGCCACATCCATGAGCAGTGGGCTCAAATGGGTCTCGCCCTTGACTATAACAAGGAAAGATTCACTCTTGATGAAGGCTTAAATTACGCTGTTAGAACGGTCTTTGTGACCTTATATAACAAAGGATTAATTTATCAAGGCGAAAGAATCATCAACTGGGATCCAGTACAAATGACCGCCCTTAGTAACGTTGAAGTTATTCACCAAGATGACAAGGGTTATATGTATTATTTCAAATATCCAATTGTCGGTAGCGATGAATCCTTAATCGTTGCCACAACTAGACCAGAAACCATGTTCGGTGATGTCTGTGTGGTTGTTAATCCTAAAGATAAAAGATACACAAAATATCATGGAATGAAGGTTATAAATCCTGCTAACCA
>CAMNMM010000052.1:0-5502 GCA_946544655.1 uncultured Caryophanales bacterium
CTTAAAGAGTAACGCTATTTTAAGAAATTCCACAAACCTCAATAGCATGAGTAAGATTATCGCTCCATTATCAACGATGAAACATGGCTCAAATAACGCTAATGAGAACAATAAGATTATTCAAAACACCATTAAGACAACCGCACAATACTTTGGTATTAACTATGCTGGTATCATTACCTTAGATTCCGTTAACAAACGTTATGTCATTGCTTATCAAGCAAATAATGATGAAATTAATCCATTATCTCAAGACGGCACTGTCAATCAGGCTTTAATACGCATAATGGACGAAACAAAGGACGATAATGGTTCTTATTACTTCTCATTAAGGAACCACGCGAATAACGCCTTAGGACGTCATTTAGACCGCATTGGACTAGAAAGTGGCTTCTATTATGTCATTAAGAGCAACGATGCTGTCCAAGGTGTCATTTATTTCTTTAATAAAAATAAAGAATTAAAATTCGATTCTTATATCCAAGAATCCATGTTAATGCTTTGTACAAGAATCGGCTCATTCTTAATCGCCGCGAAACGTGATAGTGAAGTTGAAAGCTCGTTTGATGAAATCGATGCGATTCTTAAAATCGCTGACTTCTCCACATACCGCGTTAGTGCGGATGACTTCACTCTCTTAAATGGTAGTCAAACCTTAAAAGCGTTATTCCCTAAAGCGAAATTTGGTGAAAAATGTCATAAAGCTTTATATGGCTTAGATATGCCATGTAAGGACTGCCCACTTCTTACAGGTAATAAGAAAACAGTGAAAAATGGTAGAGATAACTATGAAACATCATTAGTATTATCTGATCACCATAATATCTACCGTGTTTTAGCGATTAAGAATATTTACTCTCATAAATCACAAAGCCGTTATAACCAAGACTTACTTGTTAATTCCTTCCACACTCTCGTAGAGAATTTACAAGATGTCTACACCATGAACGGTAAAGGTTATTTATTACTCTTAAGAATTGATAACTTAGAAGATTTAGTGAAAGAACATGGTTCTGAAGGTACTTTATCTATTCTCCGTGACTTCTCTAAACGTTTAAAGAAGTTACATAATGGTTTAGAAAATATCTATTACTACACTAACCAATTCTTAGCGATGCTATTCTACGAATACGGCCAAACTGACATCTTAGATGAATGTGAAAAGATCTACGCTGTCGCTAAGAACGTTGATAAGTCCGCGGACTATGTTTTAAATATCACTTTCTTACCAGTTTCTTATCCTCGTGCCTTCCCTAACGCTACAAGCTTAATTAAACAAGCCGATGTCTTCTCTACAAGAGGTCATTATGAAGTGAACAAGGATTATATCTATTTTGATGAAAATGATTACACTAGAAGTGCGAATAGAGAAGAATACATTCTTTCTATTATTAAGAAATCATTCGGTGAAAAGACATATGATATCAACTTACAACCAATGGTTAGTTCCGCCGATAAACAAATCTATGGCGCTGAGCTTCTCTTACGTATTTCTGATGATTATCGTAATATCGCCATGCGTACTGATGAAGTCGTTAATATCGCGGCTAAGCACGATCAAATCGGTATCATTTCTCATGCCCTTCTTGATTTCACTGCTTCTTTATATAAAGAATATGGTGCGTTGTTCTTCTCATCCTTAGGCTTTAGAAGATTTGGTCTTAATACAGACTATTCCTTCTTTACCGATAAGAACTTCGCTAAAGATATTAAAAAATATATCGAAGACTTGAAACTTCCAAAACGTTTCATCGCTTTCGAAATTCCAGAACATGATGTTTCCACTCATATTGATGAATTCAAGAGTATCGCTAAAATGCTTAGAGATCTCAATATCGTCTTAGTGTGTGACCAATATACAGGTCGATATATCTCTATTGAAATCTTAAAAGAAATCGGCTTCGATGAAGTGAAGATTTCCCGTAACCTTGTTAACCATATCGATAGTGATAACCAACGTTTCAACTCTTTGAAACAATTACTCTTATTAATCAACCGTTTCGATATGAAAGCTTCTATCGTCGGTGTTGAAAACATTGACCAATTCTTACTCATCAAAGAAGTCGGCGTTGACGTCTTATTACAAGGCTTCTACTTCTTCAGACCATTAGAAAAACAAGCTTTAATTGAAACATTAAGAGGCACTAATAGATTTAAGAAAGCTGATGAAGAATAATTCTTCATTAGCCAATTAAGAAGTCTTCTTCAACGTAATGATATTTGCTTTGGTCATCAAAGCGCATTTTGCTACCCAATAATTGTAAGAAGGTAATTGGACCAAGTCGACCAATAAACATCAATAAAATGATGATAATTTTACTACCATAGCTTAAGTGAGGAGTGACACCCGCAGTAACGCCAACAGTACCGAAAGCGGAAAATACTTCGTAAATAAGGGCACTGGCTTTTGTACTTTGTAATCCTAATGCGGCGACATCCATCTTAGCTTCAAAAGCGTAAATTCCAATGAAACTAATGAAGATAACGGAAACACCAAGAATAACTAACGACATCGCTTTAACGATGACTTCGTTAGAATATCTTCTATGGAATGAAGTCACTTTACGACCAGTTAAATAGCAAATCATCGCAAGGACAATAATATATAAAGTAGTGGTCTTAACGCCGCCTGCGGTACCAAGTGGGTTACCACCGAAGAACATTAAGAAACAAGAGAAGACTTTGTTAACCACGCTTAACTTATCTTGGTCAATCGTAGCAAAGCCCGCAGTTCTACATGTCACTGATTGGAATAAAGCGTCAAATGGACGTTGGAATCCTTGACCGATCCAGAACACTAAGAAACCAGTGGCAATTAAGATACCGGTCATTAATAATGAAATCTTCGTGAAGACACGTAATTGTGATAAGTTACGCTTAGCAAAGATATCCATCACAACAAGGAAGGAAATGCCACCTAAGATAATAAGAAGCATGATATAAGAGCATAAATAGTAATATGCCCAATCTGGTAATGTATCGATGAAACCACCGTTACCTCTAATAAGAGAAGAGCTACCAAATAAATCAAAACCAGCGTTGTTATAAGATGAAATAGAAGTGAATAAAGAATTCCATAAGCCACTTCCAACATCATGAGAATATGTTAAGAAGACTGGTAAGCCTAATAAGAAACCAATTAATTCGCAAGAGAAGGAAATTAAGATAATCTTTCTTACGAAAGTGGTGACCTGCGCCATATCTTCGTTATTGACCATTAAAGAGATAAATAAACGGTCTTTAAATTGTAATTTATGGTTAAATAAAGTGAAAACGAAGGTGAATAAAGTAATAAAACCTAAACCACCAACTTGGATAAGTAATAGTAATATTAATTGACCAGCGAAAGTTAATTCAGTAGCGATACCTTGGTTAAAACAGTTTAAACCAGTCACACAAGTCGCGGATGTCGCTAAGAATAAACAATCGATATAATTACCATAGTTATTTGCTGTTCTAGAAAACGGGAACATTAGAAGAACAGAGCCAATCAAAATGATGATGACAAATGAAAGAATAACTAGTAGGTAAGGATTAAGACGTTTCTTTTGATCTTTCATACCGATAGGTATAACCCTTTTATAAAAAAATAGCAAGTTTTTACGCTTGCTATTATTTTTTCATGTAGTGGTGCGAGCGGGCTCGCAAAAAGAAAAGAGTGAATTTCATTCACTCAATTCCTTATACATAATGTCATGAACATAATTACATAATTCAGTGGCATTCATTGTGGAGTAATCTTCGTAATATAAGACTTGAACAACCTTCAATTCCACTTTGCTAGAACGAGGAAATCTTTTGTGGATTTGGCTTGTGCCTTTACAAGTCAAGATGACAATTGGACATTTAGTTTTAGTGGCAATATTGAAAGCGCCATTATGGAAGTCCGCTAAGATGACATGTTCTTCTTGACGGCTACCTTCTGGATAAATACCAACACTTGAAGCACCTGAACCAATTAATTCAGCGGCTTTCTTGAATTGTTCAAGAGATTGCATCTTATCCGCTCTATTGACTGGCATATAACCATTACGCCACATGAATCTACCCGCTAATGGAATCTTCATGTTGTCTTCTTTAGTGACAAAGGCTAAATCGTATTTACCTAATGCTTGAGCAGTTAACATTGGATCAAATTTACTCTTATGGTTACTAACGAGTAAGAACTTTTCGTTTGGGATTTTATCTAAGCCAATTTTCTTCACACGAATATTAGCGTGGTTATTGATATAAGCGATACCACTTGTTAATAAGAAGTGGGCAAATTTAGATGGTTTTGTATAATTTTTCTTATAAGAAACAGTGAATCTGCCCGCTAAATCAAAGAAGATCCAGGCGATTGCTAAACCACCAAAATAACCGGCAATAAATAAGACGATTGGACGGTAGAAGTCATACCACATTTGGACAGGCCAAAATGTGAATGCACTGACAATGGATAAAATAGCGCCAACGGCTACACAAAATATAGAAACGATCATATGTTAATTATTCAGCTTTAGCAGGTGGGACTAATTTGAGGGCTTTTGGACAGACTTCAACTTTGAATTCTTTACCACAAATCATTTCACCATCTACACAAACGTCAAAGTCTTTTGGAGAAACCATTTTGATTTCTTTAGCTTGACGATAAACGATTTTCTTTCTCTTTCTATCTAAATGTTTACCTTTGGTATATGTACCGATAATCATGCCTAAACCAAGGAATGTCATAGTCTTTAAAACACAGACATCGATTAAACCATCAGTATTATCACTCTTTGGAGCGCATTTGAATTGACCACCAACCCATTGACCTTGGGCTAAGGTCGCTAATAACATTTGTTTTTCATTAAGTTTTTCACCATCAGCGAAAACTTCGATATCGTTAAAACGACCCCATTTCATAGCATCATGCTTTAAAGCATAGTCATATGGGTTTGTACCTTCTTTAGCGTCTTTTGGTAAACCATGTTCTTTATAGTAGTTACCACGAGCACCAACGATGGCGTCAAAACCAAAGTTAATAACGTTAATGGAATACATTGGTTCTCTTAAAGAAGCACCAGAGATTTTGCTTAAGTCAACTTCGATTGGTTGAGCGTTAATTAATGGTTTGAAGTCACGATATTTTTCAACGTTTTCATTTGTGACACCATAGATCTTAACGAAGTCATTACCTGTACCAGTTGGTAAGATAGCAAGTTCAGCGTTATCAAAATCAACCATACCATTGACTGCTTCATTAACAGTGCCATCCCCGCCACAAGCATAAACTCTCACTGTGTCATTAGCGTTCTTCTTTAAATAACCCTTTAAGAATTCAACGACTGCACGTGGACCTGTGGTCTTATATATTTCGTAATCTAATCCTTCAAAGCTTTCTTTGATCTTTTGTTCAAAGGCTGCGCCGCCATCATTTGCCTTACCAGCGACCGGATTAAAAATAATTAAATGTTTCATTTTGAAGTTCCCTCTTTCAAACAAGAAAAATATACCACACTAAGAAGAATATAAAAAATA